>NZ_JASCPK010000059.1:0-33306 GCF_029959385.1 Pseudomonas sp. PS01303 | reverse complement strand
CGCCTGCGCGCGATGCGGCCGGCACAATCAGCATTTATGTTGACGGCAACATCGCCATCGCGAGCAGGCTCACTCCTACAAGGGATTGGCGCTACAAATCCAGCTCCCACAAACCGCCTGCGCTCGCGTAAACTTGCGCGCTTCTCGCCGGCCGCTAGGCTGCAATCAATATTTTTCAAAGGTGCCCGCCATGCCTTGGCTGCAAGTACGTCTCGCCATCAGCCCGGAACAAGCCGAAACCTACGAAGACGCTTTCCTTGAAGTGGGCGCCGTGTCGGTGACCTTCATGGACGCTGAAGATCAGCCGATCTTCGAACCGGAACTCAATACCACCCCGCTGTGGGCGCACACTCATCTGCTGGCGCTGTTTGAGGGCGGCACGGAACCGGCACCGGTTCTGGCCCATCTCGAACTGCTGACCGGCAGCCCGCTGCCCGAGCATCACAGCGAAGTCATCGAAGATCAGGATTGGGAACGCAGCTGGATGGACGGTTTTGAGCCGATGCGTTTCGGTCAGCGTCTGTGGATTGTGCCGAGCTGGCACGCCGCGCCGGAGCCTGATGCGGTCAACCTGCTGCTCGATCCGGGTTTGGCCTTCGGCACTGGCACCCACCCGACCACCGCGCTGTGCCTGGAATGGCTCGACGGTCAGGATCTGAAAGACTGCAACGTGCTCGATTTCGGTTGCGGTTCGGGGATTCTGGCCATTGCCGCCCTGTTGCTCGGCGCGAAAGAAGCGGTCGGCACCGACATCGATGTGCAGGCGCTGGAAGCATCGCGCGACAACGCCGGGCGCAACAACATCGCTGATGAACTGTTCCCGCTGTACCTGCCGGAAGATCTGCCGCAGGTGCAAGCCGATGTGCTGGTCGCCAATATTCTCGCCGGCCCGCTGGTTTCGCTGGCGCCGCAACTGTCCAGCCTGGTGAAATCCGGTGGCCGTCTGGCGTTGTCGGGCATTCTTGCCGAGCAAGGTGATGAAGTCGCCGCCGCTTACGCGCAGGATTTCGACCTCGACCCGATCGCCAATCGCGATGGCTGGGTGCGCATCACCGGCCGTCGGCGCTAATATGACCGCCTGCACAATCCGGATCGCCGCATGACCGACAGTTTCGTCACCCAGTGCCCGCATTGCCAAACCAGTTTCCGTGTCAGCCATGCTCAATTGAGCGTGGCCCGCGGGGTGGTTCGCTGCGGCTCCTGCCTGCAAGTGTTCAACGCGGCCAAACAGCTGCTGGAGCAACACGCCGGCAAGGACGCGGTGACGCCGGTCGCGCCATCGATTGTCGAGCCTGCGCCGATTGTCGAGGCCGCGCCCGTTATCGAGCCGCCGCCTATCATCGAGCCGCCCGCACCGCGCGCCATCAGCCAAAAACAGTGGAGCGCGTCCGAGCTTGATCTCGACAGCCTCGATCTGGACGAAGAACTCGCTCGCCTCGAACAACGGGAAATCCAGCCGACCACCGAATTCGGTCGTCAACGCGAAGATTCCCTGAGTGCTCGCCGCGACAGCCCTGAGCCGGATGAAACGGTCTGGCGCGATACTCTTTTCAGCGAACGCGCCGATGAGCACGCCGCCGAACACGAAGAGCACGAAGAACACGAGCCAGAAGTTGTCGACATCGAGCCGGTGAAATCCGCGCGCACCGAGCCTTCATTGTCGCTGGAACCGGTGGATCTCGACGACGAGCCGGCCATCCCGCAATTGCGCCTGCACGACCCGATCGATCCGAACGCCCGTCGCGAACGTTTCTCCGCCAGCGACGACAGCGAAAACGACGACCTGCCAACGATCACCCCGTTACGCAAAAAGCGTGACCGCGCAGACCCCGGCGTGCGCGCCGAAGTCCTGCAGGATCTGACCGACGACCCGCTGCAACTCGACTGGCAGAAGCGCCGTTCGCCGTGGGGCCGGCGCATGCTTTGGCTGTTGTTAGTGCTGCTGGCGGCGGGCGGACTCGGCGCGCAGTACGTTGCTTACCATTTCGACGAACTGGCGCGGCAGGATCAATACCGACCATGGTTCCAGGAGATCTGCCCGCAGATCGGCTGCACCGTGCCGTCGAAAGTCGACATCGCCCGCATTAAAAGCAGCAATCTGGTGGTGCGCAGCCATCCGGAGTTCAGCGGTGCCTTGGTGGTCGACGCGATCATCTATAACCGCGCGACATTCTCGCAGCCGTTTCCGCTGCTGGAGCTGCGTTTCGCCGACCTCAACGGTCACTTGATTGCCAGTCGTCGGTTCAAACCCGGCGAATACCTGAGCGGCGATCTCGAAGGATTGGCCGAAATGCCACCACAGACGCCGATCCACATTGCGCTGGATATTCTCGATCCAGGCCCGAAAGCGGTGAATTACAGCCTGAGTTTTCACTCGCCCGAGTGAATCGCTTCACCGTTTCTCGATTGACGGCAGTTTTCTGACTGAGCGGCGGGCAACCAAACCGCTGGCAATAACAGAATAACTGTTCAGATTTTGTTCAATTCAGCCTTTATCCAGTCATCGAGAGCGGGTATCATGCCAACCCTTTTTCGAACTCTCATGATCCGGCCCCACTTCAGGGAAGTCCTATGTCGGCGGTACGCATCGGCCCATACATATTGCAGAACGGCTTGATTCTCGCCCCGATGGCGGGCGTCACCGATCAGCCCTTTCGTCAGCTGTGCAAGCGTTTGGGCGCAGGGCTTGTAGTCTCGGAAATGGTCACCAGCGACATGAGCTTGTGGAACACCCGCAAGTCGCGCATGCGCATGATCCACGAAGGCGATCCCGAGCCACGCTCGGTACAGATTGCCGGTGGCGATGCGCAGATGCTGGCGGATGCAGCCCGGGCCAACGTTGAGCTGGGCGCACAGATTATTGATATCAACATGGGTTGCCCGGCAAAGAAGGTCTGCAACAAGGCCGCCGGTTCCGCGCTGTTGAAAGATGAAGCACTGGTGACCGAGATCCTGCAGGCCGTTGTGGCTGCGGTTGATGTGCCGGTCACCCTGAAGATCCGCACCGGTTGGGATCGCGACAACAAGAACGGTCTGACCGTGGCGAAGATCGCCGAGCAGGCCGGGATCACCGCGCTGGCAGTGCATGGCCGCACTCGCGCCGATCTGTACAAAGGTGAAGCCGAATACGACACGATTGCCGCGATCAAGCAGGCGGTGTCGATTCCGGTGTTTGCCAATGGCGACATCGATTCGCCGGAGAAGGCCCGTTACGTCCTCGACGCGACCGGTGCCGATGGCCTGTTGGTAGGCCGCGCCGCCCAAGGGCGGCCATGGATTTTTCGCGAGATCGATCATTACCTGCGCACGGGCGAGAAATTGCCGGCGCCGCAACTGATCGAAGTGGAACACATACTGCTAGAGCATCTGGCCGCACTTCACGCTTTCTATGGGGATGTGATGGGCGTGCGCATTGCGCGCAAGCATGTGGGCTGGTATCTCGCAACCTTGCCGGGCGCCAAGGAGTTTCGCGCCCACTTCAATCGTTTGGATGGTACGGAAACACAATGCGCCAATGTTCGGGAGTTCTTCGCCGAGCATTACAAGAGCCTGACAGGGGACGAAGAAGGGGTGGCCGCATGACGATGATGACCGAGACTTTAGTGAGTGGAACAGCACCCGTGAGCGACAACGTGAATTTGAAACAGCACCTCAATACCCCGAGCGAAGAAGGTCAGACCCTTCGCGGGAGTGTCGAGAAGGCGCTGCACAATTATTTCGCCCACCTTGAGGGCGCGTCCGTCACGGATGTGTACAACCTGGTGCTCTCCGAAGTCGAGGCGCCCCTGCTCGAAAGCGTGATGAACTACGTCAAGGGCAACCAGACCAAGGCCAGCGAGCTGCTCGGTCTCAACCGAGGCACGCTGCGCAAGAAACTCAAGCAGTACGATCTGCTGTAAGCATTCAATCAAACCAGAAAGGCGCCCGCGTAAAAAACGGTCGCCTTTTTTGCTGACTTCCTTTGCTTTTGATGGAAATTGAGATGACCGACCAGACTACCCGCCTGCCGATCCGCCGCGCCTTGATCAGCGTTTCCGACAAGACCGGGATCCTCGAATTCGCCAAGGAGCTTGAAGCTCTGGGCGTCGAGATCCTCTCCACCGGCGGAACGTTCAAGCTGCTGCGCGACAACGGTGTTGCCGCAGTGGAAGTCGCGGATTACACCGGTTTCGCCGAGATGATGGACGGTCGGGTGAAAACCCTGCACCCGAAAATCCACGGCGGCATCCTCGGTCGTCGCGGTATCGATGACGCGATCATGAATGAGCACGGCATCAAGCCGATCGATCTGGTTGCCGTCAACCTCTACCCGTTCGAAGCCACCATCAACAAGCCAGGTTGCGACCTGCCGACCGCGATCGAAAACATCGATATCGGCGGCCCGACCATGGTGCGTTCGGCAGCGAAAAATCACAAAGACGTGGCGATCGTGGTGAATGCCAGCGATTACGCCAGCGTGCTGGAAGGCCTCAAGGCCGGCGGCCTGACCTACGCTCAGCGCTTCGATCTGATGCTCAAAGCCTTCGAACACACCGCTGCCTACGACGGCATGATCGCCAACTACATGGGCACCGTGAATCAGGCCGCTGAAACCCTGAGCACCGAAGGCCGCAGCGAATTCCCGCGCACCTTCAACAGCCAGTTCATCAAGGCCCAGGAAATGCGCTACGGCGAGAACCCGCACCAAAGCGCGGCGTTCTATGTTGAAGCCAAGCCTGCCGAAGTCGGCATCGCCACTGCGACCCAACTGCAAGGCAAAGAGCTGTCGTACAACAACGTGGCCGACACCGACGCCGCGCTGGAATGCGTGAAGAGCTTCGTCAAGCCAGCCTGCGTCATCGTCAAGCACGCCAACCCGTGCGGCGTGGCCGTGAGCCCGGACGCTGAAGGCGGCATCCGTCAGGCCTACGAACTGGCTTACGCCACCGACACCGAGTCGGCGTTCGGCGGCATCATCGCCTTCAACCGTGAACTGGATGCCGAGACCGCCAAAGCGATCGTCGAGCGTCAGTTCGTTGAAGTGATCATCGCCCCAAGCGTCAGCGAAGAAGCCCGCGCGATTGTTGCGGCGAAAGCTAACGTGCGCCTGCTGGCCTGCGGCGAGTGGTCGGCTGACCGCGCTGCAGCGTGGGACTACAAGCGCGTCAACGGCGGCCTGCTGGTACAGAGCCGCGACATCGGCATGATCAGCGCTGATGACCTGAAAGTCGTGACCAAACGTGCGCCGACCGAACAGGAAATCCATGACCTGATCTTCGCCTGGAAAGTTGCCAAATACGTTAAATCCAACGCCATCGTCTACGCCAAGAACCGTCAGACCATCGGTGTCGGCGCGGGCCAGATGAGCCGCGTAAACTCGGCGCGTATCGCTGCGATCAAGGCTGAGCACGCCGGTCTGCAAGTCGCCGGTTCGGTGATGGCCTCGGACGCGTTCTTCCCGTTCCGCGACGGTCTGGATAACGCAGCCAAAGTCGGTATCACTGCGGTGATCCAGCCGGGTGGCTCGATGCGTGATGCTGAAGTGATTGCCGCCGCTGACGAAGCCGGCATCGCTATGGTCTTCACCGGCATGCGCCACTTCCGTCACTGATTATTGCTTGATCGTACCCACGCTCTGCGTGGGCACGCAGCCCGGGACGCTCCGCGTCCCTCGGACGCAGAGCGTCCGTAGAGGCATTCCCACGCAGAGCGTGGGAACGATCAGCCCCCACAGAATTAGCGTCATCCGAGGTTTTTGAAATGAATGTTTTGATCATTGGCAGCGGTGGCCGTGAACACGCTCTGGCCTGGAAAGTGGCTCAGGATCCGCGCGTGCAGAAGGTTTTTGTTGCACCGGGCAACGCTGGCACCGCCATTGAAGCCAAGTGCGAGAACGTCGCCATCGACGTGCTGGCCCTTGAGCAACTGGCCGACTTCGCCGAGAAAAACGTTTCGCTGACTATCGTCGGCCCGGAAGTGCCGCTGGTGGCTGGCGTCGTTGACCTGTTCCGCGCCCGTGGTCTGGATTGCTTCGGCCCGACTGCCGGCGCTGCACAGCTGGAAGGCTCGAAAGCCTTCACCAAAGACTTCCTCGCCCGTCACAAGATCCCGACGGCCGACTACCAGAATTTCACCGAGATCGAGCCGGCCCTGGCTTATCTGCGTGAAAAAGGCGCACCGATCGTGATCAAGGCCGATGGCCTGGCCGCCGGTAAAGGCGTGATCGTCGCCATGACCCTGGCCGAAGCCGAAGACGCCGTGCGCGACATGCTCGCCGGCAACGCTTTCGGTGACGCCGGTTCGCGCGTGGTGATCGAAGAATTCCTCGACGGCGAAGAAGCGTCGTTCATCGTCATGGTCGACGGCAAAAACGTGCTGCCGATGGCCACCAGCCAGGATCACAAACGTGTGGGCGACGGCGACAGCGGCCCGAACACGGGCGGCATGGGTGCTTACTCCCCTGCCCCGGTGGTCACCGCCGACGTGCACAAACGCGTGATGGATCTGGTGATCTGGCCGACCGTGCGCGGCATGGCTGAGGAAGGCAACGTCTACACCGGTTTCCTTTATGCCGGTCTGATGATCGACAAGGCCGGTAACCCGAAAGTCATCGAGTTCAACTGCCGCTTCGGCGACCCGGAAACCCAACCGGTGATGCTGCGCCTGCAATCGAGCCTGGTGCTGTTGGTCGAAGCCGCGCTGGCGCAAGCGCTGGACAAGGTTGAAGCACAGTGGGATCCACGCCCGAGCGTCGGCATCGTGCTGGCCGCTGGCGGCTACCCGGGCGACTACGCCAAGGGCGCGGCGATCAACGGTCTCGACGCAGCGGCGAAGCTGGAAGGCAAAGTCTTCCACGCCGGTACTGCGCTGAAGGATGGCCAGGTTGTCACCGCCGGTGGTCGCGTACTCTGCGCCACCGCAATGGGCGCAAGCGTCGGTGAAGCGCAGCAGCAAGCGTACAAGCTGGCAGCGGCCATCGACTGGGACGGCAGCTTCTACCGCAAGGACATTGGCTACCGCGCCATTGCCCGTGAACGTGGCGAAACCCAGGAATAAGCTGTTCATCAAGACCGGCGAGGGATACCGTTCCTCGCCGGGCTGTTCCGCCGCGGCGCATCGTTATATTCTGGCATCAACCTACGAAGGGATTTCGCCGTGCGCTGGCTCAGGATTGCCATAAGCTTCACCGTCACGATGCTGACCTTGCTCTGCATGCTTCCGGCCCAGGCCGCACAAGGCAGTGGCTGGTCGATATTGCTCGACGATCAGGGCAATCTGCAACTGAGCGACATCCGCTCCGCTCGCTACACCAATCAATTCAGCCCCATCGACCTTGAGCGCCTCACCGCGTCCGAGCCCGATGGTGCACTGTGGCTGCGCTTCAGACTGGCGCCGGGCAAGCACGAACAAGTGCTGCGCATCTTTGCCCCCGACCTGTCGCAGCTCAATCTGTACGTGCTCGACGGCGACCAGTTGATCGAGCAACGCAACACCGGCACCGAGCAACCGCAGGCCGAACGACCGTTGCCCAGCAGCGACTTCATGCTCGCCCTGCCGCAAAGCGACAAACCCCTCGACGTTTATTTACGGATGGTCTCCGACCATCAATTGCGTCCGCACATCACCCTGCAATCGGCCGTGATGAGCGCGGCCAATCAAAACCATTCGCTGATTTTCGGTTTGCTGTTCGGCTGCCTCGCCATGCTCCTGCTGCATAACGTGGTGCGTTACAGCTATTCGCGTTCACGCAGCAGCTTGTGGCTGGCGGTTTGCGAAGGTCTGCTGGGCCTGAGCCTGTTGCTCCTGCTCAATCTGCTCGGGCCCTGGCTGCCGAACTGGCACGCGATCCAGACACCGGGCGCTTATCTGGCGCTGCTACTGACCGCCCCCGCCGGTTTGATGTTTGCTTATCGCTTCTTCGGCCCACTCGGCCCGCACCCGCTGAACAAGCTGCTGATGGCCGACATCCTGTTCATTGTCATCTGCAGCCTGCTGCTGTTGTTCGTCAATACACTGCCGCTGAACATCATCACCTACGCATTGGTGGCACTCGCCGGTCTGAGCATGTTGTTCGTCGGCGTCTATCACTGGCAAAAAGGTTATCGCCCGGCGCGTCTGTTCGTGGCGGCCATGGTGGTGTTCAACATCGGCACGCTGATTATTTTGCCGGCGCTGCTGGGGCTGACACTGGTGTCGCCGCAAGGCTTGATCATGACGCTGATGGCGTTCATCTGCGTCAGCGGTCTGTTGATGAGCGTCGCCCTCGGCGAGCGTCAGCGCAGCATCACCGAAAGCCGTTTCAGCGTCAGCCGCGACCTCGCCGCGAGCAACGCCGAGATCAACGCCAAAGCCGAATTCCTCGCCAAGATCAGCCACGAAATCCGCACGCCGATGAACGGTGTGCTGGGCATGACTGAACTGCTGCTCGGCACGCCGCTGTCGGTCAAGCAACGTGACTACGTGCAGACCATCCACAGCGCTGGCAACGAACTGCTGACGTTGATCAACGAGATTCTCGACATCTCCAAACTCGAGTCGGGGCAGATCGAACTGGACGATGTGCAGTTCGACCTCAATGCGTTGATCGACGATTGCCTGAGCATCTACCGCGCCAAGGCCGAACAGCAGAACGTCGAGCTGATCAGTTTCATCCAGCCGCAAGTGCCGCGCGTCATCAGTGGCGATCCGACGCGCCTGCGCCAGACCTTGCTCAGCCTGCTGGAAAACGCCCTGAAGAAAACCGAAGAAGGCGAAGTGCTGATCGTCGTCGCCCTCGACGAGCGCAGCACCAAACCGCGTCTGCGCATCGCCGTGCAGGACAGCGGCGCGCCGATGGAGCAGGAAGAACGCGATGCGCTGATGCACGCCGAACTGCACAGCAAACACTTCCTCTCGGCGAATCGTCTGGGCGGCAATCTCGGGCTGGTCATCGCGCGGCAACTGATTCGTTTGATGCAGGGTGAGTTCGGCATCAAGAGCGGCGCCACGCAGGGCAGCACGTTGTGGCTGACTTTGCCGCTGGATCCGGATCGTCTCGAACACCCGACCTCCGATCTCGACAGTCCGCTGCAAGGCGCGCGCGTATTGGTGGTCGACGACAACGACACCTGCCGCAAAGTGCTGGTGCAGCAATGCAGCGCCTGGGGCTTGAATGTCAGCGCCGTGCCGTCGGGCAAGGAAGCGCTGGCCCTGCTGCGCACCAAAGCGCATCTGCGCGATTATTTCGATGTGGTGTTGCTCGATCAGAACATGCCCGGCATGACCGGCATGCAGCTCGCGGCGAAGATCAAGGAAGACCCGAGCCTCAATCACGACATTCTGCTGATCATGCTCACCGGCATCAGCAACGCGCCGAGCAAGATCATTGCGCGCAACTCGGGGATCAAACGCATTCTGGCCAAACCGGTGGCCGGCTACACCCTCAAGACCACGCTGGCGGACGAACTCAACCAGCGCAACAAAGGTCAGGTGGTGTTCCAGCCGCAAGTGGTCACCGCCGCCACGGCAGCGAAAGTGCCAAGCGATTTCCGCATCCTCGTCGCCGAAGACAACACGATCTCGACCAAAGTAATTCGCGGCATGCTCGGCAAGCTCAACCTGCAACCGGACACTGCCAGCAACGGCGAAGAAGCCCTGCAAGCGATGAAGGCGCAGCGTTACGATCTGGTGTTGATGGACTGCGAAATGCCGATTCTCGATGGCTTCTCAGCGACCCAGCAGTTACGCGCCTGGGAAGTCAGCAATCAGCGCATCCGCACGCCAATCGTTGCCCTGACCGCGCACATTCTTGCCGAACACAAAGAACGCGCGCGTCAGGCCGGCATGGACGGGCACATGTCCAAACCGGTGGAATTGTCGCAGTTGCGCGAGTTGATCGAGCATTGGGTGGCTGAGCGTGATCAGCAGAATCGGACGGCCTCGACTTTTTAAGTAACGCTTGGCGCCGGCGCTTTCAGATTTCCAGCTCACTCAGATACTTCACTGATTGAGAGAGCACCGAGCGCTTCACTTTCTCTCGGAACTGAGCGTAATACAGGGTATTGAACGTGATCATCGTCAGTTGCTCATTCCCTCCCTCCTCAAGCGACGCGTTTTTGACAAACAGAAATCGAGAGATCTTTTTCAACATCGAAAACTTACGGTTATAGATCGCCATATCAACCTTGTGTGCGCCGTTCATCACGCAAGGAATCATCTGAAAGTAACCGACGTCAGCCGAGAGGCTCGTGGATTCGAACAGACTGAGTGCCGATGCGTTATGTTCCAGATCGGCCAAGGCCCGGCTAATGGGCAACGCGAACTTTTCACCTAGCGCGGATCTGATCCGTTCTGTCGCCTTACTGCCCATCGATGCCGACGGTGCGGGATTAAACGTTTGAGGTTTAGGTACATCCCAGCCCAGGAAACGGAGTTGATTACAGTAAAAGGCAAACCAGTCACCCGACAATCCATCTGCCTCTGCAGCACGTGTGGCCATTTGCGCAAACGCAGTGCACATGTAGACGTCTTCCCGATGGGACGCAGGCAGTCCGCTGGCGAATGACACAATGCTACCGCCTACTACCGCGGCAGGAGGTGAGATCAAATCCGTCATGGCTGCTTCTCCTCTGTGAGCCCAGGCTCATCATTCATATCAAACGTTGCAACGTTTTCGGCAATCCGTTCTTTGACTTTTAAAGCCACTTCATCGCGCACAAAGCCATACGATACTTGCGATAGATTTGCTCGGGCATAACGCAGCGTGACCGGGCCTTGTATGTCCTCCCCGCTATAGAGTTGTGCCAGCGGATTGAGGCTCAACGCCTGATGGGTTTTCAGCTCCACAAAGACACTGGCAAACGTCGTTGGCGATTGCGCCATCAACACCAGCAGATGTACATTTTCCGCCGGTGCAGGAACTGGCATTACTTGTGCTCCGGACACTTTTTTCATTTGCGTTCGTAGCAAGTTAATCGCCGGATGGGTAGCCGGTACATTAACCAATCGAGTCAACACTCTATCAATGGCTTGCCCTGCTGCAGGACTCGCTTTAGAAATCGTTGGCACTATCCAATCAACAAACGACTCATGACTGTCCGCATCAATCCGCCAATCTTCTCTGCCTTTTATATCCCGCGGCCAAAAGTCATCCAAAAATTGCATATAACAGTCATACCAAGGTGTGCTTTGGTCTTTTTCCATCTGCTTATTGGCGACCAATTGTGCGAACAACAGGCTGTTGACCAGATCGTCATACGCTGTCTGGTCTTGTGTTGCAGGCACAACCAATATCGCTGCCCCGACAATTAATATTGAATATTCACAATCCATATCAATTTCTCTTCAGAATAAGGACAGTCGACATCCGACTGCCCTTATTGATCATTATCAGAGGTCGTAATCAACCTTCTTAACGAGGTGATTTACAATTTTGTCTGCCACAACCTGGCGGGTGGCCGCGGCGACCATTTCATTTTTTTCGAATACCGTTTCTCCGCGATACAGATTCACGTTGCGGATATCCACATCGACAAACAATACTTTGGTGGAGGAGTTGCGACGGTGAAAACGTACTGCACCTACGGCAAAGATGGTTGTACCGTTAACATCAGCGCACGATCCGGCAGTGACACCACCCACACCGTTTTCCAGCAGGTTTCGTTCATAAAGCGTCAAAGCAGTATCACGCTTCTGCAGAGCAGTAATGGCTTCGCTTGCAACTTTAAGCATCAGAGCGGTGCCTGGGCCAGGTACCGCAAGTCCTGCAATGACCGACGACAGAATGTCCAGAACCAGCTTATCCATGCGAACACTGCTGCCGCTGACACTCAGATCGCTGTAAAACTTGCTGATCGGCGTCCAGCCGATATTGGTCATCACTTCGCGGAACAGCATGTACCATTCTTTACCCTGATGTTCCAGCGGATATTGTTTGTTTGCCGCCAGGGATGCGTATAGAAATGCGTTTTGAGCGTCTGTTCTATTAACGCCTGTGAGGTTACCACTAAAAGTGATAATGCCTTCGCCGACGATAGACGCTTTGGTTGGATCTACTACATCATCACTTGCCGCAAACAACCCACGAGGCTGGCCGCGCACCGGCTCACCCAAATCATACTCTTGCAAACTTTGAACACAGGAAGATATATAGTTCTTACTAACAGTTTGAGCAGTCACAATAGAATCCTTATTAATATTCTTACAAGCTCATCATGAACTTGCCAGAAGAACAATAACCAAACTAAACCAACCTGACAAACTCAAACATGTAACAGCATATCCTTAATAAAATTTATAATCCGACAACTAACACTCATTGAGCAACATCATGAAAAAGCGAAACCACTACAAGATCCTTGCAACTCGCCCCCACAGACAATTGATCGGCTGATAGACTCCTTTCACCCCACTCCGAATGCGAGCCGAAACCATGCTCCATGTGTTGTTCAGCGTTTACCTGAAGATGCTCGTGCTTTACAGCCCGTTTTTCGTGCTGTCCTGCTTCATCAGCCTGACCCGCGGTTATTCGCGCAAGGAGCAACGGCGTCTGGCGTGGAAAGTCGCCCTCGCAACGCTGATTTCCAGTGTCTTGCTGTATTTGTTCGGTCGGGTAATTTTCGACGTGTTTGGCATCACCGTAGACGCCTTCCGCATCGGTGCTGGCAGCGTGCTGTTCATCTCGGCGCTGGGGATGGCGCAGGGCAAACCGGCAGTGCAGGCTGACAACGTGCAGCAGGACGTGACCATCGTGCCGCTGACCATTCCGATCACCGTCGGGCCTGGCACCATCGGTGCCTTGCTGGTGATGGGCGTGAGCCAGCCTCACTGGGACGACAAGCTCACGGCGATCATGAGTATCACACTGGCCAGTTTTACCGTTGGCGTGGTGTTGTACCTGTCGAACCGAATCGAACGGATTCTCGGCGATCAGGGTTTGCAGATTGTCAGCCGTTTGATGGGGCTATTTGTTTGCGCACTGGCGGCGCAAATCATCTTCACCGGGGTGAAAGGCTATCTGGTGCCCTGATCTGAATCCTTGGTAAACGCAGAAATAAATTGGCTCCGTAGAGCCGCTTTTTTTGCATCAGCCTTTTGGCTTCTCGCCATACCAGCGCGGCGTGTAAACCCAATCACCCCCAGTTGCGCGAGGAAAGGTGCAAGTGGTGGACGAACCGATCAGTACCATCGTGCGCATGTCCACCTGATCCGGTGTCAGCGCGCCCAGCGTGGTGGTGCGCAATGTTTGCCCCGGTCGGCCAATGTCCCGCCCCAACACCACTGGCGTTTCTGAGGTGCGATGTTGTGCGACGATTTCCAGCGCTCGCCCCAACTGCCATGGCCGCGCCTTGGAAATAGGGTTGTAGAACGCCAGCGCCAGATCCGCTTCCGCCGCCAGATCCAACCGCTTCTCGATGATCGACCACGGCTTGAGGTTGTCCGACAGCGACATCACGCAGAAATCGTGCCCCAGCGGCGCACCGGCCTGTGCGGCGGTGGCCAGCGATGCGGAAACGCCGGGAAGAATTTCCAGATCGACGCTGTGCCAGGCGGGATCATCCGACTCGTGCAGCGCTTCGAGCACCGCCGCTGCCATGGCGAACACGCCGGGATCGCCCGAAGAAACCACGATCACCGAACGGCCTTCGGCGGCTAGTCGGAAAGCGTGACGGGCGCGCTGCATTTCTTCGCGGTTGTCGGTGCAATGCTGCACTTGATCGTCGCGGAACGGGCCGGCCATGCGCACATAGGTTTCGTAGCCGAGCACATCGGTACAACGCGCCAGTTCGGCTTTGACGGCGGGAACCATCAGTTCGGCAGCGCCGGGGCCAAGGCCGATGACGGCCAAACGACCGCGTGGGCGACCGACATGAGCAACGTCCAGCGGCTGCTCGGCAATCGCGATGGCGAGGTTGTTTGCGGTCACGATGCTCGCTGAAGGTACGGCATTAAGTGCCAATGCTTCGAGATCAGTTTGCGCAGCGACAAACCGCAGCGGCACGCCCAGTTCAAGCGCTGCATCACGCAAGTTCGCCGAAACCATGTCACTGTCAGCGGCAACCAGACACGCCAGCGATTGCAACGCGACTTTCGCCTGCTGCAGCGCTTTGCGAACGGCGCTCGACAGATCGACAACGTCGGCACTGACCGCCACCGCCACACTGCGCGGATAAATCAGTAATTCGTTGGCGCTGACTTCACGCTCAGCACTGCTGACATGAATCGAACGCTGCGCCTGCGGGTCTTCCGGCAGTTGCGCCTGACCCAGCCACGGCGCCTCGCCTTCAATACGCACGCTGTGCCCGGCCAGCAGGTCGGAGACAAAACGCTTGCCCAGTTCCAGATCGGCGAGCGCATAACCGCTGGGTGGATTGAGCAGGCAAGTGCCAAAGCGCAATTCGCCACTGGTGGTGATCGCCGCCGTCACTTGCAGCCCGGCAGCGATTTCCCGCGCCATGACATTCACCCCGCCGAGGCCGCCGAGCAGCGGCACCACCGCGCTGCCATCTTCAGCCACTGCGAGCACGGCAGGTTCGGCGCCCTTCTCCAGCAACAGCGGCGCCAGTGTGCGGATGACAATGCCCGCAGCGCACAGCGCAATGATCGGCGTGTTGTGCTGATACAGATCGCGCAAGGTCGCGCCGAATTCCTGATAGCTGCAATCGGCGCCTTCAACGCGCCCGGCGAGGCCGTGGATCTGCGCCGCCGGATAGACCTGCTGAATGCGACGGGCCGTGGCCAGGCTGGCCTGACCGAGAATGATGATCGCGGGTGTGGAGTGAGTCATCAGCCCTGCCACCGTTCGCCCGGCACGATGATCAGCGAGAAGTACGGCGAGGACATCGGCTCCACCTGATCCATCGGCACGATCTTCTGATTGGCCATGGTCGCGCGCTCGACATACAGCGCGCGCTCGGCCAGACCGAGTTCTTCCAACACCTGACGCACCTTCGGGAAGTTACGGCCCAGCTTCATGATCACGGCGGCGTCAGCATCGGCCAGACGTCGCTTCAATTCTTCATGGGGCAACACGCCGGAGAGCACCGACAGGCTTTGATTGCGATACACCAACGGCGCGCCCAGCACCGAAGCGCCACCGAGCATCGAGCAAACGCCCGGCACCACTTGCGCTTCATAGCGCGTGGCGAGGCGATCGTGCAGGTACATATAGGAGCCGTAGAAGAACGGATCACCTTCGCAAATCACCGCGACATCGCGACCGGCATCGAGATGCGCGGCGACGGTTTCGGCGGCTTCATCGTAGAAATCGCTGATGACTTGTTCGTAAGAAAGCGGCGCCGGCAATGCTTCGGTAGTCACCGGATACACCAGCGGCAGCAGGTTCTGCGCTTCTTGCAGATGCGCTTCGATGATGCCGAACGCGTTGCCCTTTTTGCCCTTGGCGACGAAGTACGCGACCACTGGCGATTCGCGCAGCAAGCGCAGCGCCTTGACGGTAATCAGTTCTGGATCACCGGGGCCGACGCCCAGGCCAATCAAACGTCCTTTAGCCTGCATCATTCAATCTCCGTGGCGAGGGCATTGACGGCGGCGGCGGCCATGGCGCTGCCACCGAGGCGGCCTTGCATGATCACGAACGGCACGCCACGGCTGTCGGCGGCCAGTGCCGCTTTCGATTCGGCAGCGCCAACGAAGCCGACCGGGAAGCCCAGAATCAGCGCTGGTTTTGGTGCGCCTGCATCGAGCATTTCCAGCAGATAGAACAGCGCGGTTGGCGCGTTGCCGATCACCACCACACTGCCTTCAAGGTGCGGACGCCACAGTTCCAGCGCAGCGGCGGAACGAGTGTTGCCCAGCTCGCGCGCCAGCTCCGGCACGCTGTCATCGCGCAGAGTGCAGATCACTTCGTTGTTGGCCGGCAGGCGCGCACGGGTCACGCCTTCGGAGACCATCCGCGCATCACACAGAATCGGCGCACCGGCGGCCAGCGCCTCGCGCCCGGCCTTGCCCGCGCCTTCGGAAAACTGCAGACCGTCGATGGCCTCGACCATGCCGCAGGCGTGAATCACCCGCACCGCGAGTTTTTCCAGATCGGCCGGGATTCGCGCGAGGTTGGCTTCGCTGCGAATGATCGCGAAGGAGTTGCGATAGATCTCCTGACCGTCGCGAATGTAATCAAGCATCAAGGGGGCTCCGGGAGCGGGCGTCGAGCAGGGTCGCGGCCGCTTCAATAGTAAGATTGCGTGCGTGCAACGCGCCGAAACCCGGCAGCGTCGCATCGCGAAAATAGAGGTCGTAATGACCGGGGCTGACCGCCAGCAACGTCACCGGCGCACGGTGCGCGGCGGCGCAGGAACGCGAGCAACCGGACAGGTGCACGCTGAGCGCCGAGGGCAGCAGCGTGGCCAGATGGCGGGCGTCTTGTTTGGTGTCGGCGAGGCCTTTGCCGCAGCCGTTGGAACCGGTGCAGGCAATCAGGCGCGACAGCGGTTCGCTCGGGTCGGTCAGCAGGTTGAGTTGCTTGAGGCCTTGCAGCACCTCGGCGGCGTTGGTGATTTTGACGTCGGGCAGCAACAGGCTTTGCCACGGGGTGAAACGCAGGTGGCCGTTGCCGAACTGGCGAGCCAATTGTGCGACACCGCGCAGCATTGTCGGATCGAGACGACCGAGCGCTGGTACGGCGCCGATGTACACCAAATCCGAGGTGTTTTGCGGATGAACGCCGATGTGCAGATTGTCCGCCGCTGGCAAACGCTCCCGATCGCTGACAGCTTGCAGGGTAACCCGCTGAGCGAGTTTTTCGAGAAACTGCGCAGGCGTCGTTTCGCTGAACAAATGGCGCATCCGCGTTTGCTCAGGGCGCGCCAGATCAAGGAACAATTCAAGCACCGCGACCACCAGCGCATGGCCGTTGTCCAGTGCCACCGCACCAAGCGCACGATCCGTCGGGCAACCCGCCAGACCGAATGCCAGCAATGTCTCGCCGTCCTTTTTGAAGGCCGACAACCACAGGTCATGCGGGTGTTCGAGCATCGCCAAGGCTTCAGCGCCGTCCAGTTGCACGGCGAACTTGGCGCTCAATTCATGAAAGCGCGGATGGTTTTGCAGGGTGTCGAGGATCTGTTCGGCGAGCGGACGAGTGTCGAATTGCATCTGCTGGTCGATCCCGGCAGCCGGGCTGAGCATCAGGTTGCGCACGTCGTCGCCGGCGGCGGATCGCGGGCCGAGGCCGGTAGCCAACAGGCTGTCGATCAATGCAGAGGACTGCGCGCCGATCCCGCGAATCTGCAGATTGGCGCGGTTGGTCGCCTCGATAGCACCGCTGGCGAACTGTTGCGCCGCCTTCGCCACCGCATCCGCCTGCTCGGCGCTGATCGAGCCACCGTTGAGTTTGATCCGACAGATCCCGCCATCCAATGCCTGAACGATACGCAGCAACCCCGGACAAGCCGAGGGGCGTATGGCAGTGGACATCGGGCGTTCGTTCAAGGGGCGAACCGGTGGCGAGGGAAAGGCGCGGTATTATGCCTGCTTTGTTCACCGGCATGAAAAGTCTGCCCGTCGGTTTTGCAAGACATATCCCTCGACGGGCATTGCCCTCGCAGGCATTTCAGGCCAACGCGATGATTTGCTCTTGGCGGCGCTCGCCCAGTAACGAGATAACCTTGGCCCGGGAAAAACCATAATCCTCGGGATCGATCAGCGCTTTGTAGCCTTCGACAAACACGCGGCCCTGGATATTTTTGTTACTGAAACGATGATAAAGCACATTATCAACGACGATTTCTGCAACTTCAAAAGACACGACCACAGTCGATACCGCTGTCCCGGAAGAAACAAAGCCCAACATAAATCTTATGCAATTCCCCTCCAACAAAACATGTGGCTGGATACTCTGATTAGCAACCGCGGCGGAGACTTGCTTCAACTGCAACTCGATCGCTGAAGCGCACACGCGTGTGACCGTCGCGGGAATCCAGCTGTGCAGAAGTCTGGTTGCCAACTCCAACACGGTAAAGCTTTCAGGCAAAGGCGCCGGAAAATTTACGCCCGGGTTGTCCAGCAACAGGGCACCGGTGGCTCTCAATGCCATGTTATTAGCGTGGGCCCATGACTCAACGTCGCGGCCATCGAACACTTTATGGGAGGCGACTGTTTGAGCATACAGCAGCGCATCAAGGCTATCGGATCGGTCTGCTGCGGATAATTCGTCCGCCACCAGAATGACCGCGCCGGCGCAGACGAAAGTTTTAAATCCTGTGTTCATTTTCAGCTTCCTGGAAAGCCAGAGACTCGCATCTCTGGCTTTATTTAAACTCAGGCCTTTGTACCGAACTCATAGCTAAGCGCTTTTTCACGCTGCTCGGTCAGCGCTTTGACAATCAGCGGCTCGACCATCAAGTAATCCTCTTCATCCATGTGCATGGTGGCCGCGCCGTTATAGATTTCAACCGCCGAAGTGGCCCACTCGACGAACAACACTTTGGTCGGTTGCGCAGTGGCGAGGTATTGCACGGCTGCAACGGCCAGGGTAATGCCACCGTCGGTATCTTCCAGGGCACTGGACATGCAGAAGTTGCCACCCTCGGCTTTCTTCGAGTTATTTTCAAAAAGCTTCAATGCTTCAGGCTCGTTCTTCAGTGCATCCATGGTTGCATCGGCGACAGTCGACAGCACCTTCAATGCTGTCTGACCTTGGCCAATGGCTGCACCCACTGCCCCATGAATAATGGTCAAGGCAACATTGTCCATCGTGAGCTTTTGCGAAGAAGCACTGTAGCGATTATACGGCTGGCTGAAGGCGAACCATCCGGTCAATTTCATCAGTCGCATGAACTCGTTGTATCGTTGTTCTTTCTGACTGGCCGCCGGAAACTTGAGCAGGGCCACCAGGTCGGCATACATGTACGTATTCTTGACGATACGCTTGCTGCGCTTGGACATGCTCGCATCAAAACCTGCGATACCCGACCCCATGATGGCGGCGTTCAGTTCATCCTTGTCAATCGGCAAGTTCGCAGCGGCCCGAACGGTGCGCGCATGCATTACTGGTTGTGCCGCGACAAACTCATTGCACTCCGCAATTAATGCAACACGTTGAGCAGCAGAAGTTACCTGTTCTTTTACTTCAGTCATGACTATTGATTCCCTGCAATTATTTAAACGCCTTCTTGGCGTAAAACCAAATTAGCCCCACGTTTAAAATTAATCAACTTCCGTTCCATTCAATTCATTTCAGCTGTCACGCCAACACTAAAATCGTTTCATCTCCAGCCACCATTTAACGCGTCAGTTCAATTTCCGCCGTACGCATTTCAAGCACCGCCTCGCTTAATCGTGCGCGATACTCTTCCATCTGTCGCGGTTTGATTGCAAAGCGCCTGGACTGGATATCAAGTTGCGCACCGCTGTGCTGTACCGTCCAGAATAGATAATTTGAACTCCAGTCAGCGTGCAGAAAGCGCACGTTGCTAATCACGATCTCCAACTCTTTTTGCGCATTGTATTGCGCTGGGGAAAAACGAAAGTCTGCCCATGCGCGCGCGCCATCGGATAACACATCGATTCCAGCCGGGCTAAACTCAAGTAACTGAAAAGTCTCTTTCATTGCGGCAATTTTTGATCGGCTTATCAGCGTCGCCACCGACTTGGCCCACCTGTCCAACACGTTTCCTGTAAAGTCTTCGTCGGCAACAATTACCGGTTCGTATTCCAACCCCCAGCCAACAGACCACAGGACGCCAGAGTAAAATTCGAACCATGCCGCAGGTTCATGTTTTCTGTTATGGCGTTGATCCGCTCTAAACTCCGCCCAGCGCATACTGTCTTTAATAAACCGTTGATCTACCTTGGCCACACCCGATAGAAACGACAGTAAATTGCCTCCCATTACGACTGAAGCACCGCCATCAAGTAAAGTACTTGCAGCCCGCTGCGTCTCACTCATATCTACACTCCTGTATATTTAAGGTGCCTTGCCTGGCACTCATTATTAATGCCTGTTCAGCTGCGCATTGCACTGAGAATAACAACCTCAAAACAATTCCAATAAAAGCAACTAAAACAATTAGTGTCCGTTCGCCAATTAACAGATCGAAAGCAGTCAGTTGGCAGCCATCGCGCTATCATGTCGCCGGATAATGGCAAGCACACGATTGAGGAAGGTATGGCCCCTTGGCTGACGGTTGTAGGCATCGCTGAAGATGGCTTTAAAGGCCTTGGTAAAAACGCCCGGCGCGCCCTGATGAACGCCTCGCGGATTATCGGTGGGCAGCGTCAGCTGGATTTGCTGCCGGTGTGCATTCGCGGCGAACGACAGTTGTGGCCGAGCCCGTTTTCTCTCGCGCAGGTGCTTGAGCAGCGCGGCGAAGCGGTCTGTGTGTTGGCCAGCGGCGATCCGATGTTCTACGGCGTTGGCGCCAGCCTGGCGCGGCAGGTACCGAGCGATGAGATGCTGATTCTGCCCGCACCGTCGTCCTGCTCACTGGCGGCGGCAAGGCTGGGCTGGCCGTTGCAGGAAGTGAGCATCGTGTCGTTGGTGGCGCGGCCACTGGTAGCGCTCAATGCGCAGTTGTTCAGCGGCGTGCGGTTGCTGCTGTTGAGCAATGACGGACAGAGCCCGGCGGCAGTTGCGCAATTGCTGCGTGAGCGCGGCTTTGGTTCGAGTCGCATGAGCGTGTTCGAACACTTGGGTGGCGATGCCGAGCAACGGATCGACGCCAGCGCCCACGACTGGAACCTTGCCTCGACGGCCGACCTCAACCTGATCGCCATCGAATGCCTCGCCGACGCCAACACGCCACGTTTGTCGCGTCTTGCCGGACTGCCCGACTCGGCGTTCAAACATGACGGCCAACTGACCAAACGCGACGTGCGTGCCATCACCCTCGCCCGCCTCGCCCCGACGCCCGGCGAATTGCTCTGGGACGTCGGCGCCGGCAGCGGCTCGATCGGCATCGAATGGATGCGCACACATCCGAGCTGTCGCGCGCTGGCCATCGAAGCCGATGACGGTCGTCAGCAATTGATCGAGCTCAACCGCGATGCGTTGGGCGTGCCCGGTTTGCAGTTGATTCGCGGCAAGGCTCCCCAAGCGCTGCAAGGTCTGGAGCGCCCGGATGCGATTTTCATCGGCGGCGGCGTCACCCGTGAGGGCGTGCTTGAAACGTGCTGGGAACGGCTCAAACCCGGCGGGCGTCTGGTGGCCAACGCCGTGACCCTGCAAAGTGAAGTCACCCTGATGAGCTGGCGCGAACGTTTCGGCGGTGAGCTGACGCGCATTCATGTCGCGCAGGCGCAGCCGCTGGGCGAGTTTGATACGTGGCGACAAGCGTTGCCGATCACTTTGCTTGATCTGGTTAAACCCTTCGATGCGTAAACGAATCCTGCTGCTCGGCGGCGTAACCGAAGCACTCGCCATCGCCCGTACGCTGGGGCCGGAGCACATTTACAGCCTCGCCGGTGTCGGTCGTGTGCCGACCGATCTGACCTGTCAGGTGCGCGTCGGCGGTTATGGCGGTGCCGAAGGTCTGGCGCTGTTTATTCGCGCGGAAGCCATCGACCTGCTGCTCGACGCCACGCACCCGTACGCCGCACAGATCAGCCAGAACGCCGCCACCGCTGCGCATCTGACCGGCATCCCCTGCTGGGCCCTGCGCCGCCCGGCGTGGCAGCCGCAAGCGGGCGATGACTGGCGCGAAGTCAGCGACTGGGCGGAGCTGATCAATGCCCTCAAACCCTTCCGCCGTCCGCTGTTTACCCTTGGCCGAGAACCGTTGCAGCACCTCGACGAGATCCCCGCCGAGCAATTCTGGACGCTGCGCGCCCTAGACGTTTATCCCGGTAACGAACGCTGCGAAGTCATCGGCGCGCGCGGGCCGTTCCTGATCGACGATGAACGCGCCTTGTTCGAACGCCGGCAGATCGATGTGCTGATCAGCAAAAACAGCGGCAGCACCGCCACCGAGCCGAAACTGGAAGCGGCACGCGAGCGTGGGGTGCCGGTGCTGGTGTTGAAGCGGCCGGTGTTGCCGGGGGTTGATCGGGAGTTTGGGTCGGCGTCTGAAGTCCTCGCGGCCCTCACGACGCAAGACTTTTCCTGACTTTCAATTTTTCTGCGAATTTGCCTGCAATTTTTGAGGACGCAGCCGACTGTTCTTCACTACACCTTCCCCCAATACTTCGGTTCCTTTGATCCCGACAAGCAGACAGCCAAGAAAAGCGGCTTGCCAGCTTGTATCCCACGGAATACGATTCAGAATGATCGTCGTTGAACGAACCCGCCTGTTTTCCGAATGGCTCGACTCCTTGAAAGACATCATCGGTAAAGGCCGAATCATCTCCAGACTCAAGGCAGCTGAACATGGCAACTTTGGCGACTGCGGGTTTGTGGGTGATACCGTTTATGAAATGCGCGTTCATTACGGCCCTGGTTACAGGATGTACTTCACACGTAAAGGCGAAGTGGTTTATCTGCTGTTGATCGGGGGCGACAAATCGACACAAAAGAGAGATATCAAACGCGCCGTGCAGATGGCGCATAACATCGGAAATGAGGAGTGAATCATGACCGAAGAATTCGCCCGTTTTGACGCTGCCGAATACCTCAAAACTCCCGAGGACATGGCGGCATATCTAGACGCCTGTTTTGACGACGATGAAGGCGATGGCGTTCTGATCCGTGCAGCGCTCAATGACATCGCCCGCGCTCAAGGCATGACGCAAGTGGCACGGGATGCAGGTTTGGGTCGCGAAAGTCTCTATAAAGCGCTGAGTAGCACTGGCAACCCTGAATTCGCAACTATCATGAAAGTCATGAAGGCACTCGGTATGAGGTTGCATGCCGTAGCGTCTTGAAAAACGCTGCGACACCAAACCGCACGACGCTTTTTTACTTATCGGCCCTGATCAGGCTAAATAGCCCGCGCCTGATCGCCCACCCAATGGATCTCTCCCATGAACCGACAACGGCTAGCATTTGCCTGGATCGCCTGCTTTGCAGTGCTGTTCAACATGCTCGCCATGCCGATGACGGGGGCGATGGCGCAGGCGGCCAATTCACCGGCCGAACAGTTGCTGTGGAGCAGTTTCTGCACCGGCAGCGGGACGAAGATGGTGGCGATCAACATCGGTTCCCCCGAGCAGAAGGCGCCGGCCAACGACACGCATTCCAACATGCAGCATTGCTGGTGTTGCTCGGGTTCTGCGCCATTGGTGGCGTTGCCGGGCCATTCGCCGCAGCTGTATTTCGCCCGCTATGAAAGCAATCACAGCGTCGCGCCGCTCTCACTGCAAACCCCTACTCCGCGCCAGCAATGGCCGAGCCTCAATCCCCGCGCCTCTCCTCTGGTTTGATTTGTTCTCGCAATTGACCTGCGTTTCAAATCGTTCTGGAGAACTGCCATGTTGAACAAACTCATCGTCATCGCTGCGCTGTTGCTGCCCGCGTGCTTCGCCAATGCCCACGAATACAAGGCTGGCGAGATTGAAATCGCCCACCCGTGGTCGCAGGAGTTGCCACCGAATGCGCCGACCGTAGCGGCGTATTTCGTGATTCAAAATGGCGGTAAAACGGCTGACCGCTTGCTCAGCGTCGACTCGCCGATCGCCCCCCAAGCGCAGTTGCATGAGCATGTGATGCAGGGCGATCTGATGAAGATGCAGCAGGTGCCTAGCGTGGAAATCCCTGCTGGCGGCAACGTGATATTTGCGCCGATGGCCTATCACGTGATGCTGCTCAACCCGACTGATCGCAGCCTGCTCACGGACGGCAAGCAATTCCCGCTGACGCTGCATTTCGAGAAGGCCGGCGACGTCACCGTCGAAGTTTCGGTGCAGAAGAAGCCCCCGGAAACCACGCAGGCTCACGCGCACGCTCAGTAAGCCTTCCGGCAGATTCCGCCCATGCGCCCGCTGAGCGCCAGGCCCTCCGCGCCACGCCGTCAGACTGAACACCTGACTCGCGGCAGCTGGATCGCCCTGTTCGCCATGTTGATGATTTTCATCGGCCCACTGATTTCTCAGTCGATGCCGATGGATCAGCACGCCTCGACCTCCATGCCAATGAGCATGGACATGTCGATGGACATGCCGGGGATGGATCACTCCGGACATGACGCGAAACCCAGCGCCGAACACTGCCCGCCACAATCCTCGCACCACGTGCTGTGGGAAAAATGCGGCTATTGCAGCCTGCTGTTCAATTGCCCGGCACTGACCGGCGGCGGCGATTTCGTCGCCTTCAACATTCCGCCACTCAACACTTTCACTCCGCCCTCCCCGCGCCTGGGCCACGCCCGGCAAACCTTCTTCCCCGGCGCCCGCAGCCGCGCACCACCCATCGCAGCGTAAACACGCACCTTTGATTGCACACGGTGGAGAAGACAGCTTCAGGCTGCCGGCCGTGTCGTTTACGACTGTTTGATGGAAATTGTCATGTCCAGGTTTGCTGCTGTTTCACGCTCGGGTTCCGCCCCGGTGTCCTTCGCTTTGAACGAATCACGGATTCGTTTCAGGCACGCTAGCGCTGTCCTTTGCGGCGTCCTGCTGTCCCCGTTGGTGTTGGCCGATGATCACACCGGCCACAACGAAGAGCTGAGTCCAACGGTGATCACCGCGATCGCGCCGAGCTCACCGCTGACCATCGTTACCAATCCAAAAGATCCACGCCAACCAGTGCCGGCCAGTGACGGCGGCGACTATCTGAAAACCATTCCGGGCTTCGCGCTGGTGCGCAATGGCGGCACCAACGGCGATCCGGTATTGCGCGGCATGTTCGGCTCGCGTCTGAACATCCTCACCAACGGCAGCATGCTGCTCGGCGCTTGCCCGGGCCGGATGGACGCGCCGACCTCGTACATCTCGCCGGAAACCTACGACAAACTCACCGTGATCAAAGGCCCGCAAACCGTGCTTTACGGCCCGGGCGCCTCGGCGGGCACAGTGTTGTTTGATCGTGAACCGGAGAGCTTCGGCGAACTCGGCACGCGGGTGAACGCCAGTGTCCTGGCCGGCTCCCACGGACGTTTCGACAAAGTGGTCGATGCCGCTGCCGGTGGCCCGCTGGGTTACGTGCGCGTGATCGGCAACACCGCGCATTCCGACGATTACCGCGACGGCAACAACGACATCGTCGCCTCGCGCTACGACAAGTGGAACGGCGACGTCGCGGTCGGCTGGACGCCGGATGCCGACACCCTGATCGAACTCACCGCCGGCAAGGGCGACGGCGAAGCGCGCTACGCTGGGCGCGGCATGGACGGCTCGCAGTTCCTGCGTGAAAGCCTCGGCCTGCGCTTCGAAAAATCCAACATCACCGACGTGCTGGAGAAACTCGAAGCGCAGGTCTACTACAACTACGCCGACCACGTGATGGACAACTACACGCTGCGCACGCCGTCGGGCACCGGGATGATGGCCGGGCCCATGGCGTCCAATGTCGACCGTCGCACCCTCGGTGCGCGGATCAAAGCGACCTGGCGTTGGGCCGACATTCAACTGATCACCGGCCTCGACGCGCAGACCAACGAACATCGCCAGCGCAGTTCAATGGGCGTCGACACCTACAAAGATCTGCCCTACACCAAGGACGCCGATTTCCATAACTACGGCGTGTTCAGCGAAATGACCTGGTACGCCGCCGACCGCGATCGGCTGATCACCGGCGCCCGCGTCGACCGCGCCTCGGCCAAGGATTATCGGCAAACCAGCGGGTCGGGAATGATGACCCGCCCCAATCCGACCGCCGACGACACCCGCGCCGACACCCTGCCCAGCGGCTTCGTGCGCTACGAGCATGACCTCGCTGACAGCCCGACCACGCTCTACGCCGGCCTCGGTCACGCGCAGCGCTTTCCGGATTACTGGGAGCTGTTCTCGGCGAGCAGCGGCCCGGTCGGTTCGCTCAACGCGTTCGATTCGATCAAACCGGAAAAGACCACGCAGTTCGATTTCGGCGTGAACTACAAGAGCGCCGATCTGGAAGCCTGGGCCTCGGGCTACATCGGCGTGGTGCGCGATTACATCCTCTTCGATTACACCCCGGGAATGATGGGCATGAGCACCTCGCGCGCCGAGAACATCGACGCGCGAATCATGGGCGGTGAACTCGGTGCCGCGTATCAACTCACCGACAACTGGAAGACCGATGCGACCCTGGCCTACGCCTGGGGCAAGAACAGCAGCGACGGTTCGGCCCTGCCGCAAATGCCGCCGCTGGATGCACGCTTCGGTCTGACCTATACCAAAGACAACTGGAGCGCCGGCGCACTGTGGAGGGTGGTTGCCGCGCAAAACCGTATCGACCAGAACAAGGGCAACGTGGTCGGCAAGGATTACGACAAGAGTTCGGGCTTCGGCGTGTTCTCACTCAACGGTGCCTACCGGATCAACAAAAACTGGAAGGTCAGCAGCGGCGTCGACAATTTGTTCGGCAAGGCTTACGCCGAACACCTGAACCTGGCGGGCAACGCCGGATTCGGCTACCCGGCCAACGACCCGCAAGCCATCAATGAACCAGGGCGCAAGCTCTGGACCAAGGTGGACATGAGTTTCTAACAAGAAAGTCAAAAGATCGCAGCCCGCATGTACCCCTGTAGGAGCTGCCGAAGGCTGCGATCTCTTGATCTAAAAAAATTCGCCAAGCGGAGCACACGTGATGAATCAGCCCAAACCGAATTTCTACAACCTGGCCTGGCGTTGGCATTTTTACGCCGGGCTCTTCGTCGCCCCTTTTATGGTGATGCTGGCCCTGACTGGCATGATTTACCTGTTCAAACCGCAGCTCGATTCATTGATGTACAGCAGCCTGCTCAACGTCCCCGCCGGTCATCACAGCGTCCCGGCCGATGACTTGCTGCAACGAGTAAAAAGCGCTTATCCACAAGGCCAGGTCACCCAATACCTGCCGCCGGTCAACGCCGAACGCAGCGCGCAATTTGTGGTGACCAACGCCGGTCACGAACTCAACGTGTTCGTCGATCCGTACCACGGCGACATCCTCGGCGAACAAGACGCCAAGCAAAACCTGCAAGCCATCGCCCGCGCGATTCACGGCGAATTGATGATCGGCACCGTCGGTGACCGCCTCATCGAAATGGCCGCCGGTTGGGGCGTAGTGTTGGTGGTGTCCGGGCTGTTTCTGTGGTGGCCGCGCGGTCAGGCCGCCGGCATTTTGTGGCCACGGCTGAACAGTCGCGGTCGTGTGTTGTGGCGGGATCTGCACGCGGTCACCGGGTTCTGGGGCGCGACATTGCTGCTGGTGATGCTGCTCAGTGGCATGACCTGGACCGGTTTCTGGGGCAAGCAATACGCGCAAGTGTGGAACGTGTTCCCGGCAGCGATGTGGGACAACGTGCCGACCTCCGATGTTGAAGCGCGAACCCTGAACAGCGCCACCCGCCAGACCGTGCCTTGGGCAATGGAAAACACGCCGATGCCGATGTCCGGCGACCACGCCGAACACATGGCCCACGGCGGCGCAAACGCTGGCCCGGCGGCACCGAGCATTAGCCTGCAAGACGTGCAAAACATCGCCACCGCGCGCAAGGTCGAACCGGGTTACAGCATCACCCTGCCAACCACCGCCACCGGCGTGTTCACCATCGCCGTGTTCGCCGACGATCCGCGCAACGACGCCACTCTGCACGTCGATCAATACACCGGCAAAGTCCTCGCCGATGTGCGTTTCGAACAATACGGCACGGTTGCCCGCGCCACCGAAATCGGCGTGATGCTCCACGAAGGCAAGATGTTCGGCACCTTCAATCAGATCGTCGTGTTGCTGATCTGTCTGATGATTCTACTCAGCGCCGTCAGCGGCGTGGTGATCTGGTGGAAACGTCGGCCACAAGGCAAATTCGGCGTGCCACCGCTGCGGCATGACCTGCCGAAATGGAAAACCGGCGTGGTCATCATGCTCGCGCTGGCGGTGATTTTTCCGCTGGTGGGGGCTTCGCTGGTGGTGGTGTGGTTGCTGGATCGACTGCTGCTGTCGCGGTTTGGTCGCCAACCTGAATCTGCCTCAACTTCATCATGAAGCAGGCGAGATGCGCGATTTAGACAGCTCTATAGACTGCCGGGGCTTATATGCCGGCAATTTTTAGTGTTACTGTATAACGCGAATTTGCCATTCTGCCCGCGACCACAAGTTGTGGGCTTTTCATTTGATGAAGTGATTCACCGTACCGATGAACAAGTACCTCTTGTCCAGCCTCTGCCTGTTCGCCATGAACAATGCCCACGCCGACAGCGCCCCCCTGACGTTGCCCACCGGCACCATCAGCGCGCCCGCCGTTGACGATGCAACCGTCAGCCTCACCACGCCGACCACCGCCGGTTCGCGGCTGAACCTCAGCGCCATGCAAACCCCGGCCAGCGTTGAAAGCCTCAGCGGCGAGCAAGTCCGCGCGCGCGGCGATCGCAGCGTGCAGGACGCGGTGTCGCGCAGCACCGGCATCAGCCGCACCGGGACGCCGGGCGATGGCGGCACATCGTTGCAGGCGCGCGGTTTCACCGGGCAGAGTTCGGTGATGCAGTTGTATGACGGCAACCGCATGTACACCGGCATGGGCACCGTCACGTTTCCGGTCGACACCTGGTCGGTCGAGCGTGTCGATGTGCTGCGTGGCCCGGCGTCGGTGTTGTACGGCGAAGGCGCGACCGGGGCGGTGGTCAACGTTATTCCGAAGAAGCCATTCGAGGGCGACATCGAAAATCATGTTCGCGTCGGTTACGGCTCTTACGACAGCCAGCAGCAGGCCTTCGACAGCGGCGGCTCACTGAGCGATACGTTGAGCTATCGCCTCAATCTCAATCGTCTGCGCAGCCACGGCTGGATCGATCGCGGCGACGCCTCCAGCGACTTCATCAGCGCGGCCCTGCGCTGGCAGGCCAGCGAAGATCTGGCGTTTACCCTCGCCCACGATTACGGCGATCAGCACCCGCAAAACTACTTCGGCACGCCGTTGATCAACGGCCATTTGCAGGACAGCCTGCGTTACAAGAACTACAACGTGCGCGACGACAAACAGCATTACAACGATCAGTGGACGCGTCTGACCAGCGACTGGCAGATCAACGACTCGGTCAGCGCCAGCAACGAGCTGTATTACCTCAAGGCCCAGCGCCGCTGGCAGAACGCCGAGAACTACAACTTCGACGCGGGCACGCAGCAACTCAGTCGCAGCGGCTATTTCGGCATCGGTCACAAGCAGGAACAGGTTGGCGACCGTCAGACCTTCACCTTCAAACACTCGCTGTTCGGCCTCGACAGCCAGACCGTCAGCGGCGTCGAGTACAACCGCATCCGCTTCCAGCTCAACAGCAACTCGCCGTTCAACGACGTGTTGCCTAACGGCCAGGCCGTGGATCTGTATCACCCGCAGGCCGGCACTTTCGAGAGCGCCGACCCTTATCGCGATCAGTTCGACAGCACCACCAAACAGATGTCGGTGTTCGCCGAGAACCGCACGCAGTTGAGTGAGCGCTGGTCGCTGGTGACCGGTGTGCGCCGCGATTACGTGCACGTTGATCGCAATAATCTGCTCGATGGCAGTCAGAGCGACAAGACCCTGACCGGCAACAACTGGAAGGCCGGGCTGGTGTTTACGTTGACGCCGGACACGTCGTTCTACGGCCAGATGGCGACCAGCACCGACGGTATTGGCGGGCTGATTTCTCTCAGCCCGAGCCAGCAGCAATACGATCTGTCGACCGCGCGCCAGACTGAAGTAGGCATGAAGCAGTTGTTCTGGGATCAGCGCGGCGAGTTCACCTTGGCGGCGTATCGCATTGTGAAAAAGAAGCTGCTGACTGACGATCCGGGCAACCCGACGCTTCAGCAGCAGGTGGGTCAGCAGTCGTCTAACGGGCTGGAAGCGAGCCTCGATCTGCAACTGCCGCACGCCTGGCAACTGCAAGCGAACGCGGCGATGGTGAAGGCCAAGTACGACGATTTCTCGGAGGTGGTGAACGGCCAGACGCTGTCGTATAACGGCAATCGTCCGGTGGACGTGCCAAGGCGTACGGCCAATCTATGGCTGAACAAAGCGCTTAGCGATGATCTCAAGGCCGGCGCCGGTGTGCGGTATGTTGATGCGCGTTACGCCGACATGGCCAACCGCAACGAGCTGCCGAGTTACACCGTGGTCGACGCGACGTTGTCGTGGCAAGCGCTGCGCAACACGACGCTGGGCTTGCAGGTAAACAACCTGTTTGACCGCCGGTATGCGCAAAGCCAATACAATGAGGGGCAGCAGTGGATCCTTGGCGAACCGCGCTCGTTTTTTGTCAGTGCTGATTACACCTTTTGATTGAAAAGCCTTGCCCTCACCCTAGCCCTCTCCCAGAGGTAGAGGTGACTGACCGAGGTGTTTGGGCAAGTTGCACCGACTTGAAATACCGAGTTGAACTGAAGCTTTGAAAAGCATGAAGATCGGCCCCCTTTCCCCCTCTACCCCTTGGGGGAGAGGGTTGGGGTGAGGGGGAAAAAATCTCACTGAACCACCACAATCACCAACATCACACCGGACCCGCATGACCTCACTCACCCTCACCGACCTCGCCTGGACACCGCTGGGCCACGGCCACTGTCATCACCAGTTCCAGCTGCGTGACGCCTCGTTGCAGGTGGCCGCCGGTGAGTTCGTCGGGTTGATCGGCCCCAACGGCAGTGGCAAAACCAGTCTGCTGCGCTGCGCCTATCGCTTCAGCGCGCCGGAAAGCGGTGAGGTCAGACTTGAACACCACAACGTCTGGAAACAGTCCTCACGCTGGTGTGCGCAACGCATCGCCGTGGTCTTGCAGGAGTTTCCCGATGCCTTCGGCCTGACCGTCGAAGAGGTCGTCGCCATGGGCCGCTCGCCGCACAAACGTCTGTTCGACGGCGACACCCGGGAAGACCGCGATCTGGCCACTCAAGCGCTGAAATCCGTCGGCCTCGAAGGCTTCGAAAACCACGCCTTCGCCACCCTCTCCGGCGGTGAAAAGCAACGAGTGATTCTCGCCCGCGCCCTGACTCAACAACCGCAACTGCTGATCCTCGACGAGCCGACCAATCACCTCGACCCGCGCTATCAGCTCGAATTGCTGCAACTGGTCAAACGCCTGAAGATCGGCACCCTCGCCAGCATCCACGACCTGAATCTGGCCGCAGCGTTCTGCGACCGTTTGTACGTGATCGATCACGGCCGCATCGTCGCCAGCGGCACGCCGCAAGAAGTCCTCACTGAAAAATTGCTGCGCGAGGTGTTCGGCGTCGAAGCGTTGATCGATGCGCATCCCCTCCACGGCTACCCGCGAATCACCTGGATAACCCGACCATGACCCTGCGTTCCCTGCTTTGCGTCGCCCTTCTGTTGTGCAGTGCCGAAGCCTTGGCCGAAGCGACCAAATACCCGCTGACCGTGCACAGCTGCAACCGCGACGTGACCTTCAAGGAAGCGCCGAAACACGCAGTCAGCCACGACATCAACATGACCCAGATGATGCTCGCCCTCGGCCTCAAATCGCGGATGGCCGGCTACAGCGGCGTCAGTGGCTGGAAGTCGGTGACACCCGAGATGCAATCGCTGCTCGACGGTCTGCCGGAGCTCGCGGCGAAGTACCCGTCGGTGGAAACCCTGCTCAACGCCAACGTCGATTTCTTCTTCGCCGGTTGGGATTACGGCATGCGCGTCGGCGGCGACCTGACGCCGCAAACCCTGCAACCGCTGGGTATCAATGTCTACGAGTTGACCGAGTCCTGCGCTTTCGTGATGAAGCGCCCGGCGGCGACGCTGGAGGACACTTACAACGACCTGCGCAACCTCGGCAAAATCTTCGACGTGCAGGATCGCGCCAATGCCTTGATCGCCGACATGCAGGCGCAAGTCGCTGCCGTGCGCAAAGACCTGCCAGCAGAAAAGCCGCGCGTGTTCCTTTATGACAGCGGCGAAGACCGCGCGATGACCTCTGGTCGTCTCGGCATGCCGCAAGCACTGATCGATGCGGCGGGCGGGCGCAATATTCTTGATGACGTCGACGCGAGCTGGACGCGGGTCAACTGGGAAACCGTGGTCGAGCACAATCCACAGGTGATCGTGATCGTCGACTACAGCGAAATTACTGCGCAGCAGAAGATCCAGTTCCTGCTCGATAACCAAGCCCTGCAATCGGTCGATGCGATCAAGAACCAGCGCTTCATCGTCATCCCGTATGTGCAGGCCACGCCGGGCATCGACAACGTGTTGGCGGTTGAGACTTTGGCCAAAGGTTTCCACGGCGAATGATCAACCGTCGCTATGCCTTGCTGCTGATCGCCCTCGGCGCCGTGTTGCTGGTGTCGTGCGTGGTCTCGCTCGGCTTCGGCCCGGCGCGGGTGCCGGTGGATGCGGTGTGGCGGATTTTGCTGCACAAGGCTTTCGGTGTTGGCGAGGTGAGCTGGAGCGCCGGGCAGGAACATATCGTCTGGCTGATTCGCGTGCCGCGTATGCTCCTCGGTGCGCTGGTCGGTGCCGGGCTGGCGCTGATCGGCGCGGTGCTGCAAGCGGTGACGCGCAATCCGCTGGCCGATCCGCATCTGCTTGGCGTCACCTCCGGGGCGACGCTGGGCGCGGTGATTGTGGTGCTGCACGTGGGCGAAATTGTCGGGATGCTGACCTTGCCGATTGCCGCGTTCATCGGCGCGCTGTTGAGCATGCTGGTGGTGCTGGCGATTGCCAGTCGCCATGGCCGGCTCGACAGTGACCGCTTGCTGCTGTGTGGCGTGGCGGTGTCGTTCGTGATGATGGCGATCGCCAATCTGCTGCTGTTCATGGGCGACCACCGCGCGAGTTCGGCGGTGATGTTCTGGATGCTCGGCGGCCTCGGGCTGGCGCGCTGGGAGTTGCTCGCGGTGCCAGCGGCCAGCGTGCTGCTCGGGTTGATGTTGCTGCTGGGCATGGCGCGACCGTTGAACGCATTGATGGCCGGCGAGCAGACCGCCGTGACCCTCGGTTTGAATGCACGCGCGGTGCGTTTACGGGTGTTCGTCATCGCCTCTTTGATGACCGGCGTGCTGGTATCGATCAGTGGCTCGATCGGTTTTGTCGGGCTGATGGTGCCGCACATCGCGCGGCGTCTGGTCGGTGCCGAGCATCGGCGTTTACTGCCGGCGTGCGTGCTGCTTGGCAGCATCTTTCTGGTTTGGGTCGATGTCGCAGCGCGCACATTGATCGCGCCGGAAGACTTGCCGATCGGCATCGCCACTGCTGCCATCGGCGGCCTCTTCTTCATCGGCCTGATGCGCCGCCGCTGACCCTCCACAGATTTCTCCCCCCTGTAGGAGCTGCCGAAGGCTGCGATCTTTTGATCTTTGGACGCGGAGCGTCCGCGGCTGCATTCCCACGCAGAGCGTGGGAACGATCAAGATCA
>NZ_JASCPK010000058.1:0-33896 GCF_029959385.1 Pseudomonas sp. PS01303 | reverse complement strand
CCACCACCACCACCACCACCACGATCCAGAAAACCGGGAGAGCCTCTATCACCCTTGGTGCAAGCCTGTCTGGATGAGTTGCGCCAGCTCCCCACTAAACACCCTGGCAGTTAGTAGATTTGATGCCACTGGCATCAATGCGGATTCCACCCTGAGACCCCGGATCGTTTGGGGGGTAGTTGTCCCCCCGTGCCAATCATGTATCTCAATGGATTTGATGCCACTGGCATCACGACGGATGCCGCCCTCGGGCCCCGGATCGTTTGGGAGACAGTTGCCCCGAACCGATCATGGACATCAGTGGATTTGATGCCACTGGCATCAAGACGGATGCCGCCCTGAGGCCCCAGAACCTTTGGAGGACAGTGGCCCCGTGCCGACCCTGGACATCAGTGGATTTGATGCCACTGGCATCACGCCCGTAAGCGATCAGCGGCATCCATCCAACCTCGGCAAACCGAACAGACCGCATTCAGCTTTTGGGCTGCCCTTGCACAGCATCCGCCGCAATGCTCTCGCCCAAGCACCTGCGAGGACAACACCGTGGCCGATCACTACCAACTCAACCTGGGCTCATTGCGCAGCAGTATCACCTTGACCCTGCACACCCACCACGCCGCGCGTATCTGGCAAGGCCGGACGGCACGCGAAGGCGTTCACGCGATCATGGGCATGGCCGGGTATATCAGCGTCACCAACCTGATCAAACAAACCTCGGCTCACGACGATCCCTACGCCGACTGGGCCATGTTGCAACTTGAAGAAAAACTGCTGCAGGCCAAGGTCGGGATGCTGGAATTGACCCAGCAACTGGATCGGGTCAAGCAGGACCTGCCGACCCAGATCGACATGGGTGACAACCTCAACATCCATCCGGTGACCTTGCCGCTGTACATCGGCAGTCAGTTGGGTTTCCTGGCGGTTTACCTGCTGACCGACTACGACACCTTGGTGCGCCGCACTTTACTGGCCCACCACACCGCGCTGATTGGTCGCGTCGATATGGAAGCCTGGATCGACAACGGTGCCCATCTGCTGCGCAGCCTGTTCGGCCTGGCGCAGCGCTTTCGACATGCCGGTGTCACCCGTGATGACATGGCGGCGAACAACGCTCGTGCCTATGAGGCCATCGACAAGTTCGGTCTGCCGCCGCAAGACATTCTCGAAGGCCTTCGTCGCTCGCAGTTCGCACCGCCGATCATTCGCGGCGGTGCTGCGCCCATGGCTGACACTGAAGCCCTGGTAGGCGACGCGGAAGATCCGCCAGCGATCCTGCCTGAGCCGGAGGATGAGGCATGATCCCCATGAACCCGGCGCAATCGATGCCCCTCGACGTGCTGACACCAGAAGCCTATCGACAGCTCGAACACGCTGCCTCCCTAAAAGGCCTTTTAAAACCTTTTAAGGGTAAGGGGGAGTTGGAACACCTGGCGCAGGTAGCGAGGGACATCGAGGCGCAGTTATGCCGCTTGATGGAGGCCGTCATGCAGCAGGCCGGACGTGCGCCTTACTCACTGCTGGATATTCATCTGGTACTGCAAAACACCAGCGCTGGCAGCACCTTTCTACGCTGGCGCACCCGTGACTTTGCCCGCATGGGCGTGGCGGTCTGGGAGCAGCAAATGGCCAACCCAGCCCTGCCACAGACCTTTCGCCAAGGGCTGCACCGATTTGAATGCGAGCGCATTGCCCTGAACTTGCAAATGAGCGTGACGCATTCACTCTTTCGCCAGGCCACCACCTGCGCGATCAAAATGGCCAGCGCCGAGCAGTTGCTGCGCCAACTCACAACCGCAGTGGAGGTATCACGATGAGTACTTTTTTCGTCGGCGAAGGCAACATCGGCAGTGCGCCAGAATTCCAGGAGTTTACCTCGGGCAATGACGAACCACGCCGTTTGCTCCGGCTGAATGTGTATTTCGACAACCCCGTGCCACGCGATGGCAGCTATGAAGACCGCGGCGGGTACTGGGCACCGGTTGAACTCTGGCACCGCGAGGCCAAACACTGGAGCTCGCTGTACCAGAAAGGCATGCGCATCCTGGTCGAGGGCCGCACGGTCAAGGACGAGTGGGAGGACAGCGAAGACAACCCGCGGGTGACCTTCAAGATCGAGGCCCGCCGTGTCGGTATCCTGCCGCACCGCGTGCAAAATGTGGTCATGCGGGAACGCTCCAGTGAACAGGCAACGCCTGGAAAACACGTCGAGCAAAGCCCTGAGCCGGGCAATGGCCAGAGTACTTCACCCGCCGTAAAACCCAGGAAACGCAAGGCGTAATCGGCCAATAATCGATAGAGACCGGCATGCCATTTGCTCCTCTGCGTGAAACCCCGCGGCAGCAGTGCTTCGTCTCTCGTGAGCCTGACAATTACCCTCCGATGCTTGGCTTCCCTCCATGACTAATGTGGGAAGCCTGGCATTCAGGTTTCTCATAGCCCGCCCCAGCTGTTTCCCATGACGCTGCTCTGGACCCCATCTGGAGCAGCGTTATGCGTTTATTCCTTTGCGAAAAACCCTCTCAAGGTCGAGACATCGCCAAAGTACTGGGTGCCAGCCGGCGCGGTGATGGTTGCCTGATGAGCACCGACACCACCGTCACCTGGTGCATCGGTCACCTGCTCGAGGCCGCTCCGCCCGAAGCCTATGGCGAGCAGTACAATAGCTGGTCATTGGATCAGCTACCCATCATTCCCACGCAATGGAAAGTCGAGGTCAAACCCAAGACTGCCACACAGTTCAACGTCATCAAACGCCTGCTCATCGAAGCCTCCAGCGTCGTCATCGCCACTGACGCCGACCGTGAAGGTGAGATGATTGCCCGCGAGTTACTGGAGCTTTGCCACTATCGAGGGCCCCTTCAGCGCCTCTGGTTGTCGGCACTCAACGAGGCGTCTATCCGCAAGGCACTGGCCGCGCTGAAGTCCGGCGAGGAGACCTTTCCGCTCTACCACGCAGCCCTCGCCCGCAGCCGCGCCGACTGGCTAATCGGCATGAACTTGAGTCGGCTGTTCACCCTCCTCGGCCGGCGCGCGGGTTACGATGGGGTATTGTCGGTGGGACGGGTGCAAACCCCCACCCTACGCTTGGTGGTCGATCGGGATCGTGCGATTGCCAGTTTTGTCCCGGTGCCTTATTGGGACGTGGAGGTGCACCTGTCCTCGATGGGTCAGCGCTTCATCGCTTCGTGGTTACCGCCCAGCTCAGGACGGGATGAAGCGGGTCGTTGCCTGCAGCAGGCACTTGCCCGTCAGGCGGTCCAAGCGATCACTGGCGGCAAGATCGCCACGATGCTCTCGTTGCAGACCGAGCATTGCCGCGAAGCACCGCCCCTGCCCTTCGACCTAAGCACGCTGCAGGAAGTCTGCTCGCGCAAGCTGGGGCTCGGTGTTCAGGAAGTCCTGAATATCGCCCAGGCCCTGTATGAAACCCACAAAGCCACCACCTATCCGCGCAGTGATTGCCGCTTTTTGCCCGAGAATATGTTCGATGAGGTACCCGCAGTACTCGAGGCCCTGCTCACCACCGATCCCGGGTTACAGACCGCACTCGGAAGACTCAATCGCTCGTTGCGCTCACGGGTCTGGAACGATGCCAAGGTCACCGCGCACCACGGCATCATCCCCACCACCGAACCGGCGAACCTGACGCGGATGTCCGAGCCAGAGCGCCAGGTCTACGAACTGATTCGTAGCCATTACCTGGCGCAATTTCTGCCGCATCATGAGTTTGATCGAACCCAGGTCGAACTGGAGTGCGGCGGACAACGACTAACCGCGGTGGGCAAACAGATCCTGGTCCAAGGCTGGAAAGGCTTGCTCGACGACACCGCCGAAGACGATGAGCCCAGCCAGAAGTCTCAGGTAATACCCGCCGTACAACAAGGCACGCCGTGCACCGTGAGCGACGTCGACCTCAAGGCCCGGCGCACCACCGCGCCCAAACCACTCACCGAGGGCGATCTGATCAAGGCCATGAAAAACGTGGCCAAGTTGGTCAACGATCCACGTCTGAAACAGAAACTACGGGACACCACGGGCATCGGCACCGAAGCCACGCGCGCCAGCATCATCAAGGGTTTGATCGACCGTGGTTATTTGCTGAAAAATAAACGCGCCCTCATGGCCTCAGCGGCGGCCCATACCCTGATCGAGGCAGTACCGGCTGCGGTCGCCGATCCGGGGATGACCGCGATCTGGGAGCAGGCCCTGGACGAAATCGAAGCGGGACGCCTGACCCTCGAGGCGTTCGTTGCCAAGCAGGCGAGCTGGATTGCGCAATTGATCGAACACTGTGGGACGCTCACCTTGGCGGTGTCTGTCGAAGCCGGTCCGGCATGCCCGGTTTGCAATGAGACGATGCATCAGCGTAAGGGGAAATCGGGACTGTTCTGGTCGTGTTGCCAGTACCCTGCCTGCAAGGGGGCTTTACCCCTCAAAAAAGACAAGCATCGCCAATGATGCGCCATCAAGACATCAGGATTGTTCTTGGGAAAGGGTGGCGCGAATGACCGCACAGTTCGGCAGTACCTCGGTGTTGGCCTCAGACTTGACGCTGTCGCACCGCCTCTGCTGTAGTAGCTCCGGTGCATCGCCAATGGCGACCCAAGACCGATTAGCTCCGGGTAGCTCGGTCGGACTCTCAGAGTTCGGGGCCTTCTTCTCAGTGGAATAATGTTCCCACGTCCTGCTCGACCTGATCGTGGTGGCGGATGACCACTGTTGCCTCTGCCAGACAATAGCGGTCATCCGCTTCGACGCTCATATTCAGCCCCGGAGCCCACCGGGGAAACACTGGGCACCCTTTGTGCGCGGATGCGTGCCAGTAGGTTCCGACCCAGGCCACGACAAGGGTCGGTTGGCGAATTATGATGCAGTGAATCAAGCTTTGCGAGGAGCTGTTCAACTGCGCAAGACCGTCAAAGGTGGCTTTTCTGTTTCTCGCCTGGCCCCCGCCAGGCCCCCTCTTCACTTTTTTCATTCCAGTGATTGCCACTGTATTCCGGGTGTCAAAAATCGGCTTGCAACGCCTTGACGCGCCACGTTGCCAGGTTTATAGAAAGGGTGTGGTTCGCTGTCGTTGACAGCCCAGCCCAGGTAGCCGAAACCTTCAAGGCTACGCCACGTTCGTGGTGGTTGACCCAAGTGCGATCAGCGTTCGGAAGCTCGCACGGTTACCGCTTCAGCGGTGATGAATGCCCACTCCCCCAAGTCCTCGGACTTTTCCCGCGGACGCTCTTTTGCCGTACCGCTATTCCCGGATGCAGTGTACTGCTCGTCATCGGCTTGCCGGTGGCGGGTCGTTCATTGCTGACTTTTAGTTAACCCACCCTGACGGGGGCTCACGTTCCCGCCCAGGAAGTGTGCGTCGCCGTTTTTCCTTGAAACAGGAGAACCATCATGGCCCACGCCAACCAACCCCAAGAAGCCGCCACCTACTTCAACCTGCACACCGTCGGTATTGGCTACCTCAACCGTGTTCGTGAAGTACAAGTCCGCCGCGGCCAGCCGTTCATGGCCTGCGATATCGCCGCCCTACACGGTGCCACCGATGCGGTGGAATACACCCGCTTCGATTGCAAGGTCGCCGGCGGCGAAGCTGAACGCTTGATTCGTCTCTATATGGACGCCGTCAACGCCGAGAAAAAGGTGTTGCTGTCGTTTCGTATCGGTGATCTGTGGATCGATCCGTTTCTCTACGAGAAAGGTGAGAGACAGGGCCAGCCAGGCGCGAGTCTGAAAGGTCGCTTGCTCTTCATCGACTGGATCAAGGTCAACGGCACGCTCGAGTACAAAGCGCCCGCCCGGCAGGAAGCCACAGTCCCTGCTGAGCAAGCGCCGAATCATGAGCCCTCTCCAACGTCGGCCGGTGCTGAAGCTGAAGAGAGCGAAATCCCAACCGAGGCTCAGCTCGAACCTGAAACCCAACCCACTCCATGCACGGCTCGCCGTGACGCTACCCACACCGTTCAGTCCGTCTGAACAGTGCACGATGTTCCTCACCCAGGCGCTCCGTCGAGCGCCTGCTCTTCACTCAGCACAGGAGCACCACCATGGAATCCTTCTGGCTTTGCGACAACTGCCTGTTCGCTGCTGCTTACGAGGACTACAGCGCGTTATCGCTCTACGACACAACGGATGAAGCCGAGAAACGCCTCGCTGCTATCCAACCTGGACTGATGCACTTGATGCCCATCAGTGCCGACTTCGACGTCGAAGCCGGCTGGGGAATCAACACCTTTTCCGCGCTGCCCTGTGAAGGTTGTGGTTCGCCTCGATCGGGTCAACGCCACCAATTCACTCGGTTGTAAACGACGCGACATCGGCTAACGCCCGCGACTTCATACCCACCTGGGGAGACCACTCCCCTGGGGTGCGTCCCCCTGATTATCCCATCGGAGGTACCACCATGGGCACACAACTCATGCTGATTGAAAACACGGATTTCGAGACCGATCGTATCGCCCAAGAAAACCGCGTAATCGACGAAGCCCTGCACATTCTGGATCGTCGGCTGTTCTCCCGCGGCCCCGACCTGGCCTCACCTAACGCCGTGGCGACCTACCTCAAACTGCATCTTGCGCAACAAGAACATGAAGTTTTCGGGGTGATTTTTCTCGATGCCAAGCACCGGATGTTGGCGTTCGAAATCCTGTTTTACGGCAGCATTGACAGCGCCAGCGTTTACCCGAGACAGGTCATTAAGCGGTCCTTGGCTCATAACGCGGCGGCGGCCATTTTGGTTCATACCCACCCCTCAGGTTGTACGGAGCCCAGCCAGGCAGATCGCCTGCTGACCGCACGCCTGAAGGAAACCCTGGCCTTGGTCGAAGTACGTGTACTGGATCACTTCATCGTGGGCAAAGGCCGTCCCCTCTCTCTGGCCGAATATGGCTGGCTTTAACCCTCACAGGCGCCTTCGGGCGCCTTGTTCATTTCATCCTGGAGAAGCCTCATGAACCCCATACACCAAGCCCCAACCCTGCTGGCAGGCCCAAACCCTTTTGCTCGCGGCTACGACAATCTTTGCATTGAACGGCTGCTGCTGATCACCTATGAAAACGACTGCCCTCCCTGCGTTCGCCCTGTACATCACTCGCAAGCCCATCTGTCGGACGATGAACTGCAACTGTTCCCCTGCCTGTTTAATGACGATTTCGCCCTGATTAGCGAAGGCCAATCCATCCCAGATGCATTGGATGAACGCTGCCAGTCCGCCGGACTGGTGCGCCAAGTGCTCTACACCGTGACCAGCGAATCGCTCAATGAACGACATCACGTCGGTGACCTTTACTCCCTGGAAGCAGCCCAAGAGATGATCCATCGTCTGAGCTTCGAAACAGGGCACTACAGTCGAGCCTGGGAAATCAGTACCGCACATTTGCCCGAAGAGGCGATGCGTTATCTGGAAAGGTGGTTAGATAACTCCGCGCCCAAGTTGACCGGCCTCTTGTTCGAACTGTTCACCTTGCCGGATTGCAGCGGTATCGGTTGCAAGCTGATTGGCACGCCATGGACGGACGAAAACTTGTCGAACATTGAGGGCAAGCCTTATTCAGCCCTCAAACAAGAGCAACGCGATGCTGGCACACCGAAAGCCTTGGTCAAAGTGCTGCACCTCGCGGCGTTGGCCGATGTTCGATTACTGATCTTCGATCCCGACGCCGCTGTCCTGGCCGGACTCGCCGTTTTTGATGAGTAACGACATAAAGTCGCTGTATTAAAACGACCCGCTCTGAGTCGGCTTTCCCACTGATTCGTCCTGCTCCTCATGTCAGGTTCTGCACTGAATCTGACATGAGGATCTTTTTATGGGCCGTTTTTTCACGCCTGTCTGCCTGCTGGTCCTGCTCAGCGCCTGCACCGCACAAGCCCCCAACACATCAGCGCCCCAGTCACTGATTGACAGTGGTGCCAATCGGGCCCAGGCCATGATCGGCGTAGCCTCAGAACGTCATCAGGCAGAGCGTCGTTACGGCCGCTATGCGCTGGTCAGCACCACGCCGACCACGGAGCAGCAGGATCTTCTCGCGCAAATCATCGAGGTAACCATCCCCTCCAACCTGAGCCCCTCGGTACAGGACGCCCTGCTCCACGTGCTACAGCGTTCGGGGTATTCGCTCTGTCCGTCCAATCCATCGTTTCAAGTGCTCTTTACTCGACCCTTGCCGGCAGCCCATTACCGGCTTGGCCCCATCACCCTGCGAAATGCGTTGCAGGTGCTGGCCGGTCCAGCCTGGCCACTCACGGTCGACGAAGTCAGTCGCTCGGTCTGCTTCACACAACAAAAAACCGATGTCGCCACCCCGCCGCCGACGCCTGTACTGTTCAGCTCACCGGAGGCGCGCCCATGAAAGCCTCGACCTTTCAAACCCTCATCGTTGGGGTGCTTTGCCTGGCGATCGCCGGCCTGAGCGGTGGGTTATATAACCAATGCCAGCGTCTGAACGAATTGCAAAGCACGACCACCCAACGCCTGCAGACCCTGGACACCCTGCAACGCGATTCAAAAACCTTACAGGACGTACAGGAAAAACTGCAGTATGCGTTGAACGACCTGAAGCAAGCGGTCGATACCGGAGAGCAACAAGCCAATACCCTCGATCCCCTGTTGGCTCAGTGGGCGCAAGAGCTCCAGGAACTGCGCGATGGACTGGCAGCCCGCATCACCGAGGCCGACATGACGGCACTGCACGCACGCCTTGAGCAGGTCGAAAAGCAGTTTCTGCAGTTCAAGACTCCGCCGTCAGCCCCTCCATTGGCACCTTCGGCGGCCAAACCGAAAAAGACCGCTCGCCCCCAGCCGGTCCCACTCTCGCCACCGTTCTCGGTTCTGGCTGTCGAGTCCCGTGCGAGCGAGCGCTTTCTGGCCACCGCGCCGCATGGCAGTCGCGCTCTCGCCGATATCCGGCTGCTGCATAGCGGCGAGCAGATCGGCGCCTGGCGCTTGAAAGCACTGGAGCCAAGATCCGCCATCTTCGCGGTAACGGGTCAACCCGATCAGACCGTGCCACTGCCGTGAGGAGTGATCATGAACAGAGCGCTGCTGCCCGCCATCTTCTGCCTCGTGTCGCTGCTTGCCGCTGGTTCTGCGCTCGGTGATACCTTCGCGACCCAGTCATCGATTCAGGATACGCCGTCGACTCCTTTGGAACGTTCCCGCATCGCGCAAGCGGCAAACTGGGGACTGACCGAGCAAGAGTGGTCGCGCTTCGAGCACATCCAAGCGGGGCCGCGCGGTTTCTGGAGCCCGAACCTCGATCCGTTGACCGCACTCGGAATTGAGGCCGAGACCGACCAGGCACGTCAACGTTATGCCGAACTGCAAGTCACCCTGGAAGCCAATCGGGCTGAGCGCGAACTGGCCTACCAAAACGCTTATAACGCCGCCTGGGCCAAGCTATTTCCTGGGCTGTTGCCCATCCAGGGCATGGCCTCCCCAACCAGCTCACCGGTCGCCCCCCGCCCAGCCTTGTTTGTGGAAGACCAATGCCCCGCGTGTACCGCCGAAGCGCAGCGCCTGCAAAACGCTGACGTGGCATTCGATATCTACTTGGTGGGCAGCCAAGGTGAGGATGAGCGCGTGCGCACTTGGGCTCGACAAGCCGGCATTGACCCGGCCCGGGTTCAACGCCATCAGATCACCCTGAACCATGACCGAGGTCACTGGTTTAGCCTCGGCGCGCCAGGGTCATTGCCCATGACGTTCCAACAGGTGAATGGACAATGGCAACGCCTCGACTGAGTGGCCTGGTACTCATGCTGATGACGCTGGCGACTCAGGCCGCTGAGTTTCCTCCACCCGCCTATCAGTTGGCGGCACAGGGCGCCGACATCCCGTCGACGGTGCTGTTTGCCATTGCCTTGCAGGAGAGTGGCATCCGCGTCCGGGGTCGGCTGCTGCCCTGGCCCTGGACGCTGAATATCGCCGGGACACCTTACCGTTTCGCCACTCGCCAGGCCGCGTGCCGGGCCTTGCTCCAGGCGCTCGCCGAGCATGACGCCAAGCGGATTGATGTCGGTCTCGGGCAAACCAATTGGGGTTACCAGGCACAACGCTTTTCCAGCCCCTGCGAAGCCCTCGACCCCTACCGCAATCTCGCTGTGACTGCCGCGCTGCTAAGTGAGCATCACACCGTTACCGGGGACTGGGTGTTGGCGGCCGGGCGCTATCACCGCCCGGCGGGAGGTGCACCGGCTGCGCGCTACCGCACGGGTTTTACCCGGCAACTCGAACGGCTGCTGATTTCCTTCGACGAGGTCACACCACCATGAAGCGCAGACCCCTCATCTGTTATTGCATCCTGCTTTGGGTACCTTTCGCCCAAGCGGATTTGACCGTGGTCGGAGATTCGCCTGACGACGTCACCCAGCCCTATTTTCACGTGACGGGTGCTCAAATGAGTGAGCGAGCTCAGCCTGATCGTGCCATGCATGCCGACTTGTCCACGGTTACCGATGAGGCTTGGCTACTGCCGATCAGCAGTTCCCGATTGAGCCCCGGTCCGATCACGTCACGAACCTTGAACATGCCAGGCCTACAGCCATTTTTTCTGGTGGGTGGCGATCCTCTGTCGCTGACCTGGTTGCGTCAACGCGCGGCTGGATTGCGCGAAATGGGCGCCGCCGGCCTGGCCGTCGAAGTCGCCGATACTGAAGCCTTTCTCCGAATCCGAGCGGCGGCGCCGGGCCTCACCATCCTCCCGGTCAGCGGAAACGAGATTGCCATCCGCTTGCAGATCGAGCACTACCCCGTCTTGATCACCGCCACGGCACTGGAACAGTGAATCCCGACCATGGCCGAGCATGCAATGGAGTCCAAGCTTCGGCCAGCGGTGGAGCTGTACACGGTAGCAATCTGCATCGCCGCCGCGGTGCTGTGCCTGTATTCACCCTGGGCCGTGGCCCTATCACCCGAAATCGGCCTGGTCGCGGCGCTGGCCTATACCTTGTTCGGTTTCATTCGGCTGCGCCAAGCCTGGGACGTGCTGCGCTATCGGCGCAATATCCGGCGCCTACCCCGCTACGAATTGATCAGTCGGCTGATTCCCGTGAGCCGCCAGCGCTTGTTCATGGGTCGCGGCTTTCGCTGGACTCGCCTACACACCCAGCGTCTGGTCGAGGCCCAGGACCCGGCCGTTGCCCGTTATGTCGATCCACCGACCCGCTACCGCCTGGCCCGCGGGCTTGAGCGACATCTGGAGCATGCGCCGTTTCCGCTCTCGATACTGGCGCGGATCACCGCGTGGGACAGCGCCTTCAATCCGTTGCGGCCGTTGCCCCCCGTAGGTGGTTCGCCGCTGCTGCATGGGGTCGAACCCGACGAAATGGAAGTTAGCTTGCCGCTGGGCGAACGGGTCGGACATACCTTGGTGCTGGGCACCACTCGCGTCGGCAAGACACGCCTGGCCGAGGTGTACATCACCCAAGACATCCACCGCGTCGAACCTGAGGTGGTGATTGTCCTCGATCCCAAGGGCGATGCCGACCTGCTCAAACGCATGTACGTCGAAGCCAAACGGGCCGGTCGGGAAAAGGAGTTTTATGTTTTTCATTTAGGCTGGTCGGAGATTTCGGCCCGCTACAACGCCGTAGGACGGTTCGGGCGTATCTCGGAGGTGGCCTCGCGCATCGCCGGGCAACTCAGCAGCGAAGGCAACTCCGCCGCTTTTCGCGAGTTCGCCTGGCGTTTCGTCAATATCATCGCCCGGGCCCTGATCGAGCTGGGCCGGCGCCCGGACTACCTGCAGATCCAACGCCATGTGGTCAACATCGACGCGCTGTTTATCGAATACGCCCAGCAGTTTTTCGCCAAGACCGACCCGACAGCGTGGGAAGTGATCGTCCAGCTCGAAGGCAAGCTCAACGAGAAGAACATTCCCCGGCATATGGTCGGCCGCGAAAAACGCGTGGTGGCCATCGAGCAATACCTGGCGGCGAAACGAGTCTTTGATCCGGTGCTGGACGGATTGCGTTCGGCGGTGCGCTACGACCGCACCTACTTCGACAAAATCGTCGCCTCGCTGCTGCCGCTGTTGGAGAAACTCACCACCGGCAAGACCGCGCAGTTGCTCGCCCCGAATTACACCGATCTGGACGACCCACGGCCGATCTTCGACTGGATGCAGATCATCCGCAAACGCGGCATCGTCTATGTCGGCCTGGATGCGCTGACCGACGCCGAGGTCGCCGCGGCGGTGGGCAACTCGATGTTCGCCGACCTGGTCTCGGTCGCCGGCCACATCTATAAGCATGGCATCGACCATGGTTTACCTTCCGCCGGCAGTGCTGACAAGCTCCCGATCAACCTGCACGCCGATGAGTTCAACGAGTTGATGGGCGATGAATTCATTCCGCTGATCAACAAGGGCGGCGGTGCGGGCATCCAGGTGACGGCGTACACCCAAACCCTCAGCGATATCGAGGCACGCATCGGCAACCGGGCCAAAGCCGGCCAGGTCATCGGCAACTTCAACACCCTGCAGATGCTTCGGGTGCGCGAAACCGCCACCGCTGAGCTGCTCACCCAACAGTTGCCCAAGATCAACGTGCTGACCAAAACCCTGGTCTCGGGGGCCACCGACACCTCCGACCCGGAGGCCAACACGGACTTCACGTCGTCCTCCCAAGACCGAGTCAGCAGCACCAGCGTGCCGCTGATCGAGCCGGCTCACATCGTCAGCTTGCCCAAGGGGCAAATGTTCTCGTTCCAGGTGGGCGGGCAGCTCTGGAAAGTCCGCATGCCACTGCCCAAACCTTCGCCGGACGATGCCATGCCCAAGGATCTGCAGGAGCTGACTCAGCGGATGCGCGCCAGCTACAACGAGCAAGCGGGACACTGGTGGAGTGCGAGCGGTGGCGGACCGACGCTCGACTTTGATCCGGATCGAGTCACGCCACCCCGCACCTCTGTAGCGGTGGACACGAGTGGGCCTACTCAGGAGGTCCCATGACGATGTCGGCCCAGCGCGCCTCGCGGAGTCAAGGAGGATGACTTCAGCTCAGCGCCCTCCACCGCAACCCATCCAGCGCCCTGGCCTGATCGTCTCAGCGATTGGCCTGCTCCTGCGCATCATCGGCTTGCTGATCGCCTCGTTGCTGTTCTCAATCCTGGTCGAGTTCGCCGGTCTGTTGCTGTTCTGGGGCGATCAAGGCTGGCGACACAGTCAAGCGATGCTGAGCAGCGAACTGAGCTGGCTCAGTGAGCACTTCAAATCCTCACTGATCCTCCAACAACCAGGGCAGACGACTGTCCAGTGGCTGGACTTCCTCAACCAGTGGTTGTTGGTCAAGACCGGTTTTACGGATTTCGCCCAGCAGGCGCGGGTGTCGAGCCAGGGCAAGGGTTTCTGGAGCGGGATCAATCAGCTGTATGTGAGCATTGAGGATTTTGTCCTGGCGGTGGTGTATGTCAGCTTTACCTTTGTGGTGCGCCTGACCATTTTGGCCTTGGCGACTCCCCTGTTTCTGCTGGCCATGTTCACCGGTTTCATCGACGGCCTAATGCGCCGCGACCTGCGAAAGTTTGGAGCTGGGCGCGAAAGCAGCTTCGTCTATCACCGGGCCAAGCGAGCGGTCATTCCACTGCTGATCGTGCCCTGGATCCTTTACCTGTCGCTGCCCTTTTCGCTCAACCCCATGGCGGTATTTCTGCCCTGCGCCGTGATGCTCGGGGTGGCCATGGCCATCACAGCGGCGACGTTCAAAAAATATCTCTGAATGCGACACGAATGCTTATCTGCGGAAGTGTTCAGGAGGCCAGCTCATGAGAGACCCGAGCTCCCGGAATGCGATTCCCGGTCGGAAGGAACCGCTAGCCCCGCGTTAGTGGGCAACCCTCACAGGTGTTTGGCTTCGAGAGGAGTTTGATCATGGCATTGGTTGGTAGACGAGATGGGCGCAATTTTGGCTATGGCCGACAACTGAGTTATGCCGGACCGCAAGCCTTGCGCGACTTTTTTGGCGGCGGGCATTACGCCACGGTCAAGGCGCACAGTGATCGCTGGCAGGCGTTTGTCCGCTGGTGTCGCTCGGAGGATGGGCCGGGATTCAACGATGCGCGACAGATAGATCGGCAGACCTTGCTGGACTACGCAGAGCATCTGCGCCAACAAGTTGAACAAGGCGCTATCGGCATCGCGACCGCGCAAAACCGGTTGTCCAGCGTGAACCGGACTATGGCGGCGCTTCGCGGCGATCAGTCTGTGAAGGTGCCGAGTCCTAGTATGGCATTGGGAATGCGGCGCACCAGTGTTCGTCGCTCGGCGCCACAAGGCCAAGACCATGAGCACGTGAAGCGGATCGTCGACGTGCTTTGCGAACACCAAATGCCGCGCGCGGCGGCCATCGTTCAGTTGGCGCGAGCCACCGGCATGCGCTTGCGCGAGGCCATTTTGGCCGACCTACCGCGCCTAAAACATGAAACCGAACAATACGGCAAAATCAACATCCGAGAGGGCATCCAAGGTGGCCGCTCACGTGCGTCGGCGCTTCGTTGGATTACGGTAAATGATCCTATTCGTGACGCGCTGAAATTTGCCGAACAGGTTTCGCCCAACGGTAGCCGCAATCTGCTTGCGCCGAACGAAAGCTATGTCGATTTACAACGGAAAATCGTCCGCCCCGCACGAGAGATCCTCCATTCGCGCAACCTCAAAGGCTTCCACGAGCTTCGGGCCGCCTGTGCGTGCGAACGCTATGAGCAGATCACTCATCATCTCGCGCCCATCAACGGTGGCCGTTGCTACCAGCTCGACCGACGCCTAGATCAGCATGCCCGAGTGCAAATTAGCTACGAGTTGGGGCTCGGCCGTATCGACCTGTTATCGACTTACATTGGTGGTCGAACATGAGCAAGCCATTCGATATGGAGCTGTTCCTCCTGCTCGCGAACGTAGTCCAGCATGATCGGATCAGCTGTGATGTGTGTGTGTGTGTACTGTGCTGGCGGATCTTTGGGATCTGACATGGCCTTTTCCTCTGGACCACTGCATGTGGTGTCGATCGCAGTTGTCGACGACACAAGATGTAGTGTCGCGGCGGATTTTTCCGTTGTTCGTGAGGCTGGTGTATGCGCAGGAGCTCAAAACTGCTCACGCCAGAACTGGACGCTGTAGTTGTTGAGCCCTCGGCTATAGGGATCGGTTGTCGCCTGGAACGTTGGCGGGATCGCATTTCAAATACCTCGCGCACAAGCTGAACCTTGGCAGCTATCTCTCCGTAAGTGTCAGTCCAAGCGAGGCTTAAAAGGTTGTCGGTTTTGACTGCTAGATTCAGGCTCATTATCGCTTTTTCCTCGTTACTTCGACAGATCGCTCAGGTCAATTACCCTTACGCTGAAGTATGGATTTTCACCCCCCGAAATTTTCCTATACGGTTACTTATTTGACCCAGCTTGTGCCATGCACCCCTGCTTCCCAGAAACCTAGGCGGCCGCCGATTTCGGGAAGCGGTGACAAGTAAACACGTCCGCAGTACGTGCACCGCTTAGCTCCACCGTGTCCTGTGATCCGTGCACGTACCTCCTCTGGAAACTGAATCAACAATCTGTCATTGACGATCATTTGGCGGTCTGATCGGCCGCCCGAACATTTATTCGGGCAGTACCCTAGCGGATTAGAATGTGGCATGTGTTTTCCTTCATGCGTTGCTGGGAATGCCTATCTCAGCTTTCTTCGGCGATCTGCCGCGCTGTGTTGGCCTGTAAGAAAAGTTCCTGCTCCTCGTCAGCACTTATCAAGCCCAGCGCCGCCAGTGTGCGCAGCCTGCCGTTAAGCTCGGCGTATTCAACCGCCGCCACCGCCGCGGGGGTTGTACGCAGCTCCTCGATCAGGCTGCGTACCGCAGCCTTGCAACGGTCAATCAGTTCGCCGCTCAGAGTAATCGGTCGGGTTGTGCCCATAGTTGGGACTCCTGTTCTCGACGCGCAAATCGCGCCTATCCTACAGCAGAAGCCCCGCTGGACGGGGCATGTGTGCGGCGGGCTTTTCCGTTATACCCTGCCTATCGGAAACGCGACGGGTCACAAGTTAGGACGCGATGCGAATGCCATCTGCTGAGTGCTGTCGCTGAAGTGCCTGATCGATATCCGCGACAAATCTCTCAGACGAAGTTTTACATGGTTCGCCAATGAGCTGGTGTACTGCCTCAACGGCTTTAGCTCGAAGCTCCTTGTTGGCGAATAGCTGAACTGACAGTAACAAGTTCGCTGGGTCAGCGAAGTCGGACAACTGTTTTGCTTGAGCATTGAGTTCTCGCTCGATCACCGACAACTCAGCCACATGCTTAAAGGTGGCTTCAGCCTGATCTAGTTCAGCTTGTGACAGCCGCTGCTTTACCGGGATACCTTCGAGTTGTCGCAGAAACTCGTAGAGCTTGTGCGTGTATCCCTGCGTCTCCAACTCCAGCCACAGCCCGAGACCTTTGATCTTGCCGTACGAATGGGGATACCAAGTCTTCTCCGCATAAGGTTTACCCTTATCGTCCTTGCCTCGCTTGACGATCATGTACTCCCAAAAAACCTCGACGGAGTTCCGCTTCCACCGATCCAGAAGATTGGTCACCACCTGCGGCGGTAAAGTGAAAATGAAATGGCTCGCTTGCCCTTGCAAACCCCGAAGTAACTTCAGGGCAGCTTTAACGCGCTCAATGAGCTGCCTCCGTTGGCCAAGCATAGTTTCGATTCGATGCCGGCGTATGTTCTGCCGCTCGGTGGCGCTGAGGTCTTTTAAACGACCAACGATCTGCTCGTCGTCCAGTCCTAGGTGGTTCAATGCGCAGCAGTTCCCGATCAGCACCTGCTTCCCATCTTTGCACTCGACGATGTAACCGTGCTGGTGTTCCTGGGCACACCGTTTGCCCTTCTTGAGGTATTGGCACTTTGCGTCCGGCTTGATCAGCCGATAAGGCCGTATGGGGATGCTGTATGTTTCTTTGGTGAGGATGCACTCCGGGTCAATCACGAAGTGGCCGTTGATTTCATTGAGGGTTCTGATCTCAATGATGCCGTTCGTTGGGGTCATCAAATACTCCATGAGTGAAGGCAGACTAGTCGCGTCACATGTACGAATATCCAGTGATTATACATCCAGTGACATTCATAGTGGCAAACTGATCTCAGACCTCAGCAGCAGTTCATCCAACGGGAAAATTCGGGGGTGTCGCGAGACTCAGCATGTAAAGATTCGAGCGGAGCAGGCGGCCTCACTAAACACTTGGAGCATTCGAATGAATTCATCAGGCGTGCTCCTACCCCATTTCCCTTAACTGATTATGTCCCTGATGATCCGGGCAATGCCGAGCCCTGAATAGCCTTCGGTGTAGCCGTGAGCAACGTCAACCTCATGCTGATCCAGTGCTTTCTCTATCCGTCGTTTCACACCTTTTGAACCGCTCGACTGACCTGCCCCATAAACGAGGAAAGCCGCGAAACAGGCCAATGCGAAATAGGCAGCGTCAGCATCCAACATTCAAATTTCTAACCGTTTTCATGGGCGCGGAAGTTAGGTTGTGAGGATATCGTCACCAACGAAGCTCATTGAGAGTGGAGTCTCCCAAGGGCCCCAGCCACTTTCCACCAGAGACCGAAGGGCCACATAGCTATAAGTAAACATCTCCAATGTTTCCCCCAGAAAAAGCGATCCACCGTAACTCGCTTTTCTTACTGAACAACCCACACCATTAGCTCGATTCTGTGCCCATATCCACATGGGGGCAGGATCATGCCAACTACCGCCTTTGGCTACTGGTTACTGCTCTCACTGGCCATCGTCCATAGCAGCAGCCATGCCGCCTCCGCCCATGAACAAACTCAGCTCAGTTTGATGCTGCAGCAACTCGACACAATCGAACGCCTTACCACTCGAGCTGAAGTCGACAATGCTGCTGAGCCGAACGAACGCTATCGCTTCGACTATCCCCGCCTGACCCAGGACATCCAGCGTATCCGCCAAGGCGTACAAGGCTACCTGTCCCCTTCCCGCGCCCAACCGCGCGATCCCGCTGAACTGGTCGGCGACTACCGCCTCGACACGCCGCCCGTGGAGCCCTCGCAATGAGCATGACGGCCGCTCAGACCGCCGCGTTCCAAAACGCCTCTGGTTTCTCGGCGCAGAACAGTTCGACGCTGTGGCTCTCCCTGACGCTCGTCCTGACGTTGCTCTGGTGCACCTGGGTGATGTGGACGGCGTATCGAGGTTGGGCGGCCGGCAGTGTGCGCTTCGGTGCCTTCGGCGGTAGTGCCGCCCGGGTCGTGCTGGTGTTGCTGGTCTTGATGTTCTTCACCCTGTCCTAACCTAGGAGATCGCCGTCATGCTCAAGTGCTTTGCCCCCCTGAAAAAAAACCTGCGTGACCGGGCCAACCAACGCCTGATCGGTTTGTTACTGGTACTCGGTCCAAGCCTGGCCTTTGCCGAACTACCGACCATGGAAGCCCCCTCCCGCGGTGAAGGCTCCGGTTTGATCGAAACGATCAAGAACTACGCCTACGACGGCGGCATCTTACTCGGCCTGCTGATCGCCCTGCTCGCGTTCTTGGGCGTGGCCTGGCATTCGCTGACCGTGTATGCCGATGTACAGAACCAGCGCAAGACCTGGAAAGACCTCGGCGCGGTGGTCGGCATCGGTGCCCTGCTGGTGGTGATCATCATCTGGTTCCTGACCAAGGCTGCCGCGATTCTGTGAGATCAGTATGAACGACGCGATCGAATGCCTCATCGACGGCACCTTGGTCTTTCTGCCGGAGCGGCTCAACCGTGACCCGGCGGTATTGCGCGGTTTGACCAATGATGAAATGTGGCTCGCCTTAGGGGCCGGTGCACTCCTTGGTCTGATCCTGGGTGTCCCCCTGGCGATCGCCACGGCCTCAATTGCCGTGGCACCGACCGGCATGATCGCGGGCATGACGCTGGTGTTATTTGCCGGCGGCACACTCCTGCGTCGGGCCAAACGAGCCCGCCCCGAGACCTGGTTGTACCGCAAGCTCGAATGGGTCCTGGCCAGCCAGTGGCGCCTGGCCCGTGGGAGCTTGATCCTTCACTCCGGGGCCTGGACGGTTCGCCGTTCGCGGCGCCTGCGCCCGGCCCTGTTGCGGTGGCAGCCATGAGTCGTTTTCGGAACAAGGTCGATGCGCAACAAGCGCATATCGTCAGCCTGCGTTTGGCGGTAGGGATTCTGGCCTTGATTTGTGCCGGGCTCTGGTATGGCTGGCGTTCGGCACCAACCGACCTGACCGTGCATGTCCCGCCCGATCTGCGCTCGGGCAGCACCCGCAAATGGTGGGATGTGCCCCCGGAGAATGTGTATGCCTTTGCCCTGTACATCTTCGGCCAACTCAACCGCTGGCCCTCGGATGGTGAGCAGGACTATCGCCGTGCCATCTACAGTTTGCAGTCCTACCTGACACCCGCCTGCAAGACCTTCCTCGACGGTGACTACGAATACCGCAAGGCCGCCGGCGAGCTGCGTCAGCGCGTACGCGGGGTTTATGAAGTGCTGGGCCGTGGCTACAGCGAGGATCCGGCCTTACGGGTCAAGCAACTCGACCACGACAGCTGGCTGGTCAAGCTCGACCTCAATGCCGATGAGTATTACGCCGCCGAACCGGTGAAACGGGTGGTGGTGCGTTACCCATTGCGCGTGGTGCGTTTTGACCTTGATCCTGAACGCAACAAGTGGGGGCTAGCACTGGACTGCTACCAGGGTACGCCGCAAAAACTCTCCCTGCCCGGAGGTGAACCATGAAGCGAATGTTAGTGATAGGGACAACCGTGGTCTTGGCGCTGAGCGGGGGCCTGGCTCAGGCCGTCGAGCTGATGCGTTGGGAGCGCCTTCCCCTCGCCGTCCCGTTGGTGATCGGTCAGGAGCGGATAATTTTTATCGACGAGGCTGTTCGCGTCGGCCTGCCCGGAACGCTGAACGGCAAATTGCGCGTGCAATCCACCGGTGGCACATTGTACCTGCGAGCATCGGAAACGATTGCACCGACCCGATTACAACTGCAATCGGTGGCGACGGGCGAGATCATCCTGCTGGATATCGCGGCCACTTCTGGCGATCAAGCGCTGGAGCCCTTGCGGATCCTCAGAAACGCTGAGAGGCAAGTAACCGAGGGTGAACCCAGCACCGCCCCCGTTGCAGAACACACACCGACCCCGGTCGTCTTAACCCGCTACGCTGCACAAAGTCTGTACGCGCCGCTGCGCACTGTGGAAGCCCTGCCCGGCGTGCAGCGGGTACCGCTCAAGCTGCGAACCGCACTGCCGACCCTGCTGCCGAGCGAAAACGTGTCCAGCACGCCCCTCGCTGTCTGGCGACTCGGTGATTACTGGGTGACGGCGGTGAAGCTGCGCAACCGTGGTGCCGAGACGGTGCCACTCGATCCGCGCCGGCTTCAGGCCCAGCTGTTTGCCGCGTCCTTCCAGCATGCCTTCCTCGGTCCGGTCGGCAGTGCGGAAGACACCACGGTCGCCTACCTCATCACCCGCGGCGCCGGCCTCGAACACGCCATTGTATTGCCCCCACCTGCTGCACGAGGTGATGACGATGAAAGCTAATGCGCTGCTGAAGTGGCTGGTACCAGGTGCGTTGCTGGCCGTGGTGCTGATCATCCTGAAAACCTGGGTTGCGGGAGGGAGCCCTTCCTCTCTGGAGAACCCGGCTGATCAGGGCAATCTTCAACTGTCCGCCGAACAGGCCAAGTCGCTGGGCATCGCGGGCGATACCCCGCGCGACACAGTGGCTACTCTGGTCGGCCAGGTGAAGGCCATGCGCAGCGACATGCTCAGCCTGAAGAAGAACAATGACTCGCTGCAGACGGAGAACAACCGTCTGCGTGAACGGGAAAACAGTGTCGATTCGCGTATCCAGAGCGCCCTCGGCAGCGTGACCCAGCAGGTCGACGAAGGCCGCCGACAAGCCAACGACGCTCGACTCAAAGCGGAACAAGACAGCCGACAAGCCCGCGGTCTACTGACCCAACTGCAGGCGCAGTTGTCCGGCCTGACTGGCAAAGGCCAGGATCTGCCGGTCGGGCTGGGGCTGCAGCCGGGCGATGGGGCGCAGTTCGACGGGGATCGTCCGGCCAGTGAGGCGCTGCAGTGGATTGAGCCCTCGGATACGCTGCCCGCCGACACCCGCCACAAAGCCAAAACCACCTCCGCGCTGAGTCTGCCCAGCGCCTTCAACTCGCTGGAAGGTCTGAAGGACAACGCCATCGATCGCAGCCAGAAACAATTGCGCGCGGTCACTAAAGGGGAGCGTGATCTGGCCCGCGCCGTTGAGCGTAGCGAAGGTGCGAAGCCGATCTACACCATTCCCGAAAACGCCACATTAATGGGCTCGGTCGCCATGACCGCGCTGATCGGCCGGGTCCCGGTGGACGGCACGGTGAATGATCCCTACCCCTTCAAGGTGTTGGTCGGCCCCGAGAACCTGACCGCCAACGGCATCGACCTGCCGGAGGTGGCCGGCGCCGTGATGAGCGGCACGGCCTCCGGTGACTGGACACTGTCCTGCGTGCGCGGGCAAGTCGAGTCGATCACCTTTGTCTTCACCGACGGCACCATCCGCACCGTGCCTCAGCCACACGCGGTGGCCAGCCGCAATGCGTCCACCAACCAAAGCACGAACACCGACAAAATCCGCGGAGGGCTCGGGTATCTGTCCGATCCGTATGGCATCCCGTGCATCGCCGGCGAGCGCCGCTCGAATGCCCAGCAGTACCTCGGCAGTCAGAGCCTGATCACTGCCGCCGGCGCTGGGGTCGCTACCCTGCTGGGGAATGAGCGGAACAACAGCAGCGTGATCAGTTCGGGCGGCAGTACGCTCGGGGTCACCAGCCGCACGGGGAACAGTGCACTGAATTCCATCCTCAGTGGTGGCGTCAGTGATATCCGCGACTGGGTCAAAAAGCTCTATGGCGAGGCCTTTGCCGCGGTTTACGTCCCCCCTGCCGCGCAGGTCGCACTGCACCTCGACCATGAAATCACCCTCGACTATGAGCCCAACGGCCGGAGCGTTCGCCATGAACCATCGCATGCCACTCTGTCTGACCTGGATTAGCCTGCTCTGCCTGGCCCTGGTCGGGTGTTCCACCGACAAGGAGACGCTCCTGCCCCATGGCGAGAAGACCATGCTCGACATCTGGAATAGCGCCGGCTCACAGGGCACTCAGCAGCAAGTGCTGGAGGCTCGGCAACAGTTACGACGGCCCTTGACTCAGGTGGAGCTTTCTTCGACTGCGCAAGAACCCTACACCCGCACGGCTGAGAACGAAATTCGTAGTCTGTTCCCTCGCCTGCCCAACCCCGATCTGTTGCTGTACGTCTACCCCCATTTGAGTGGCACCGAGCAGGCGCCGGTTCCGGGGTACTCGACGGTGTTTCCGTTCTACCAGCGCGTGCAGTACGCGTTGCCCGGTGAACGTCAGGAAGACTTGTAATGCGCAGCGACGAAACGCACAACCGCGCTCACGGGTGGAAAGCCTGGCGCAACCCCTTGCGCCCTCGCGCTACCGTGGCCGATGAAGCCGCGCTCTATGCACACAACCCCAGCTTTACCGATCATTTGCCCTGGGTCGAATACTTTGAGACCGAGCAGTGCTTTCTGCTGGATGACAATCGCTCGGTGGGTGCAGTGTTCGAACTGCTGCCCATCGGCACCGAGGGGCGCGAACCCGATTGGCTGATGGCGGCGCGCGATGCCCTCGAGGACGCCCTGCAAGACAGTTTTGACGAGCTGGATCAAGCACCGTGGGTGGTGCAGTTTTTCTGTCAGGACGACCATGACTTCACCCCCTACCTGAACCGACTCACGGATTATATTCGGGACAGCGCACGAGGCACGGTCTTCACCGAGGCATACCTGGAACTCAGCCGCCGCCATCTACAGGTCATCGCCAAACCCGGGGGGCTGTTCGAGGATAAGGTGGTCTCGCGCCTGCCCTGGCACGGCAATAACCGGCGGGTGCGGCTGCTGGTCTATCGATGGCTCGAGTCGGACGCTGAGGAGACGGGGCTCACGCCGGTGCAATCCCTGCAGCAGGCGTGCGAACGGATCGGCGCCTCGCTGCAGGCCTGCGGGGTGCACGCGGTGCGGGTCGACGGTCAGGGGCTGTATGCCTGGTTGTTGCCTTGGTTCAACCCGGCGCCCAGGCTCACCGATGAGGCGCCCGAGGTGTTCTACCGACGTGTGGCCTACCCGGAATCGGGTGACGGTGAATCGCTGGAGCTGCCCTTCGATCACGATTTCGCCGAGCGGCTGTTCTTCAATGAACCACGCTCGGATGTCCAGCGCGGGCTCTGGTATTTCGACGGTCAACCCCACCGGGTGCTGGTGGTGGACAAACTGCGCCGAGCCCCGTTGATTGGCCAACTCACGGGCGAAACCCGCAAGGGCGATGCGGTGAACGCGCTGTTCGACCAGTTGCCGGAAGGTACGGTGATGAGCCTGACCCTGGTGGTCAAACCACAGGATGTACTGGAAGATCAGTTGAGCCGACTGGCGCGCAAAGCCATCGGCGAAAACCTGGCCTCGACCCAGACCCGCCAGGATGTCGAAGAGGCCCGGACGATCATCGGCCGCCAACACAAGCTGTACCGGGGGACGTTGGCGTTCTACCTGCGCGGTCAAAATGAAGCGCAATTGCACCAGCGCTCGGTTAGCCTGGCCAACGCGCTGCTGGGAGCGGGGCTGCAGCCGGTGCACGAAGGGGATGAAGTCGCGGCCTGCAACAGCTACCTGCGCTGGCTGCCAATGACCTACAACCCCGCGCGTGATAAACGCCACTGGTATACCCGCCTGATGTTTGCACAGCACCTGGCGAACCTGGCCCCGGTCTGGGGCCGCAGCACCGGTACCGGCCATCCGGGCATCACCCTGTTCAACCGCGGCGGTTCACCCTTGAGTTTCGACCCGTTGTCCCGCCTAGACCGGGCCATGAACGGCCACCTGCTGCTGTTCGGCCCGACCGGCGCTGGTAAGTCGGCCACCTTGGTCAGCCTGCTGATGCAAGTCATGGCCGTGTACCGCCCGCGGCTGTTTATCGTTGAGGCCGGCAACTCGTTTGGCTTGCAAGGCGACTACTTTGCGACGCTAGGCCTGTCGGTCAACAAGGTCCAATTAAAACCTGGCGCCGCGGTGAGCCTTGCACCCTTTGCCGATGCCTGGCGTCTGGTCGAGCAACCGGATCAGGTGGCGAGTCTGTCGGTCGACGAGTGGGACGATGAGACGGCGAGCAGCCGTGAAGATCAACGCGATGTGCTCGGCGAACTGGAAATCACCGCGCGCCTGATGATCACCGGTGGCGAAGCCAAGGAAGACGCGCGCCTGAGTCGCGCCGACCGCAGCCTGATCCGTGAGTGCATTCTGGATGCCGCGCAGACCTGCGTCGCTGCAGGCCGGCAGGTCCTGACCCGGGATGTGCGCGACGCCTTGCTGGGCGTCGCCGCTGACCCGCAGCTACCGGAGAAACGGCGCGAACGCGCCCAGGAAATGGGCGAGTCCATTGACCTGTTCTGCCAGGGTTTCGAGGGCGAACTGTTTGATCGCGCGGGCACGGCCTGGCCCGAGAGCGATGTGACCCTTGTCGATCTGGCCACCTATGCCCGCGAAGGCTACGAAGCGCAACTGTCCATCAGCTACATCAGCTTGATGAACACCGTGAACAACCTCGCTGAGCGCGATCAGTACCTCGGCCGTCCGATCATCATGGTCACTGACGAAGGTCATATCATCACCAAGAACCCGTTGCTGGCACCGTTCGTGGTCAAGGGCACGAAGATGTGGCGCAAGCTCGGCGCCTGGTTCTGGTTGGCCACGCAAAACCTGGCCGACTTTCCCAATGCCGCGCAGACCATGCTCAACATGATCGAGTGGTGGATTTGTTTGAACATGCCGCCCGCGGAGATCGAGGAAATCGCTCGCTTCAAAAAACTCACGCCGGCGCAGAAAGCCTTGTTGCTCTCCGCCAGTAAAGAACCAGGCAAATACACCGAAGGCGTGGTGCTGTCGAAAAAGCTCGAAACTCTATTCCGATCGGTCCCACCGAGCCTCTACCTCGCCCTTGCCATGACTGAGCCCGAAGAAAAGGCAGAACGTTGGGCATTGATGCAAGAGCACGGCTGCTCGGAGTTGGAAGCTGCCTATTGGGTAGCTAAGCGCATTGATCAGGCTCGTGGAATAGAGCCAATATAAGGAGGGAAAGTGCATCCGGCGTTGGCCAACCCGGCAGCTAGCCGTTGAGCACTTTTTCAACGTAGGCATCCATGAACCAGCCAGGAACCTCTTCAACCTTGAACTCAAGGTCAGTCCCATCTGTAACTTCGGCAAGCAGTACGAGGTCGGCACCGGAGTTATCGAAGATGTAGGCCCGGTTCGAAGCTGCAATAGCCGCAGGCAGCAGGCTAAGGCAACGGCCATAACGCTGGACAATTTTCTCTGTGGGAACTGGGTGCCCACCTGCCGCGACACGGTTCCTGACCCTGTTGATATTGATGTCAGGGTCTTCAGTTGCCACAAAATAGAGGTAGGTTCGGTATCCAGACTCTCTCGCCTTGAGCATAAAAGCGATTTTGTCGTCGTTGGACATCACAGTTTCAAAGGTGAAAGACAACTGGTCTTCAAGGAGCTTGTTCCGGATGAAGTCAGAGAGCACGGAGGCAAAATAGGAATTCATCGCGACCGCCTGAAAATTCAGGCCGTTGCTGCTAAAGCCTATCTTGGCCGCCTCCTCATCGAGCAGGGCGGACTTGACCAGTCGATGCTCCCTAAGGAAACCGAGGACCTCATCACCCTCAGCTTCCAGTTGAAAATCATTGAATTCCAGACGGCCGCTCTCTTTGGCAGCCTTCTCGATTTCATCCGGGTTAATGTAGATGCCGATCAGGTGGGAAGGGATGGCACTTTTCATCGTGCTCTTACCGGAGCCGTTGGGTCCAGCAAAGACCCTCAACCGAGGGACAGTCATGAGCAGCGGCGCACCTTGATTACGCCACCCAGAGTCACTTTGTGCTTGGGCTTGGCCACCCGAATGACCTTGTGCTTACCGTCGGCAGTCGTTTCAACAAGCATGCCGTTCATGACTTCCATCACACTGCGGCCGGCAGCCAGCGCGTTGATATAGGCGGTATTGATGGCGCCTTCAGCCATGACCGGGATCTTATCCTCCAGTCGGCTCACCAGATCATCACTCAACACTCGTTTGGCTTTCATATCGCGCTCCACGTTCTCAGAGCGTGCAGAATCTGCACTTAATCAGAATCTTAGCTACGTAAACCTGTTTGTAACAGGGCGAAAGCTACTTCTGTCAGCCCCCATTCTAGAGGAATGGCGTCTGGAACCATACCTTTCAAGAGATTTTCCCTCTCGATGCGCGGCCGGCGGCTTTTGAGGCAAGTAGCGCCAAAATAAGGGAGGAGATATCCCCCCATCAAGTCTTTCAGCAGTTGTACAAAAACGCACCAGCTAGAAGCGACGATCTGTCTAAGACTGCAATCAACTGGTCTGTGCCGATGTGGTCAGGTTGTATGCAAACGGGTGGTCAAGTCGATGCAATCACCCGTGAGCAACATGGTTACTGTGACACGCCCCGAAGCCGCTGCTGAATCCTCAACAGAAAACCGGCTTCAAAAGCATCCTGGCAGTCACCAATGGGAAAGGTCTTGCGCGCTTGTGCCAACTCCCACCACAGCGGAATCTCATCGGTTGTATCAAGCCAAGCTTGGGCACATTGCACGCCACGCTCGATCATCGGTGCAAACTCGCTGCCCCACGGAGTCAGAAGACTTGGGCAACCGTCTGCAGCAGGGATTGAAATGTAGTTTTCGTCCATACCCACCTAAGATTTCTAATTTTATTGTTAAACGCTGGACCCAGCCTCGACATCATTAAGAAACCAAATGAACGCTCGATAACAGGCATCAGCATAAAATATGCCTAGATCAACGCAAATGTAGACTATATCCCGTGGATTGAGAGTCCCTCAAGGCGCAATTTGCGCGCATGACTCAAGACTACGAACAGCTTCGCCTGCAACTGGCGGAGAACATCCGCTTGATGCGGCGCGTGAAAAACCTGACCCAAGAGCAGCTAGCGCTCATGGCCGAGGTGGACCGTACCTACGTCAGTCAAATCGAACGGTGCACGGGCAATCCGTCACTGTTGGTCCTGTGCAAGCTCGCCAATATTTTCGAAATCACCGCAGATCAGCTACTTACAGAACCCGAAATCCTTCGCAGCGCCCTTCACGTCAAATAATAGTCTCACATCTCACAAATCCGATAGATCCACCTTCATTTTTTCCACTGACAGTCTTCAGCCCGTAACCGATCCTGCCTAGGCCATACACCGAGAGCCTGGATCATGCCTGCTGCCTGCTCGTCAATCACGCCCCCAAAGCTTCGGCCCTTAGCGCTGAGCATCCTGCTGGCGTGCGGCCCAAGCGTGGCGCTGGACACCGGCAGCGTCATGTCCTCCGTGCTGTCCCCCAACTGTCTCGAATACAGGGTCGTCGGCATTTGTTTCTGGCTGCTCTGCACGCCCTTCGGCTGCAAGGTCAAAACCTCGACCAAGGTTCGTCATTTCATTCCTGAGCTGGTGGTCTCGAGCTACGCCACCACCGGCAACAACCCCTGGACCGAGATGGCCACCCTCTCCTCTCCCATCAGCGGTGCGGAAGGTGGCGGCAACCTGATTACGCCGAACACTCGCCGCGACAACCTGCCCCGCTTCAAGAACGTCGACGGTATCGGCCATCCCGGTGGCTGGGCCGCAACGCAACTGGCCTCTCAATCCGGCTATGCCTGCGCCAGCGGTGCAACCGCGTTCATGCCCTACTACCTGAGCACCTTGGATTCACTAGCCTGGCGCCATGGCATCCCGGAAAGTGTCTTTCCCGAAGCCCTCATGCCAGGGATCCGTGAAATCGGTCATCAGGCGTCGGGAAACATGTGGGGCAACGTCTATCCCCGTCAGGGTTTTCTGGTACAGCCCGACGACTTCAAGGCAGCCGCAGTGATGGCGCAACGGGCCGGTGATTTCATTACTCGTAACGGGCAGCCGCATGTGTACTTACCGCTCACGCCCACGCAACGCGATGGCTACTGGCCGCCTGGCCCGATCGCGGAAAACGATGCTTCGACCCACAAATGGCAGTTGCTCTACCCCCAGGTGCAGTCCACGTGCACCCTCTTCCCCAGCGAGCCGGTGCAGAGCGCCGATGGCGGCTACGCCTGGTCGCTGTGGCGGCCCTATAGCTGCTGCAAACGTGAAGGACAGACCTTTCTGTTCAGCATCGACTTCGAAGGAGGTGCCTCATGAATCGCCCCCTCATACGACCGGGATGTGGCGTGATGCGTGTGTTGCTCTGCGGACTGTTGGTCATGGCCACGCATGCCCCCGCCGCCGAAGACGATTACCGCCTAGGCACTCAGGGTGACGTGCTCGACGACCGGGTGATGTACACCATTGGGGGCGGTTCGGCGGTGGGCTCACCAAGCTCGTTCTACCGCCCCAGCGGTCTCGGGATCGGCGGGTCCTGGCGAGCGAACCTGATGTGCGGAAACATGAGCCTCAGCAATACCCTGCAAAACCAGTTGAACGGCGTCACCGAGGGTTTCCAGAAAATCATGGGCAGTATTGTGCAGAACGCGACCCAAGCGGTGATGTCGCTGCCAGCGTTGATCATCCAACGCGCCAATCCTGGTCTCTATGAATTGCTGAGCAACGGGGTGATGCAGGGGCGCATCGACTTCGACCGCTCCAAGCTGACCTGCCAGGCCATGGCCGAGAAAATGGCGGATAAGGTCGGCCCCGCTGGCTGGGGCGCGCTGGCCAAGAACCAAGAAATGCAGAGCCATCTGGAGCAAACCGATGGGGATGCCGTGGCCGCGGTGAATAATACCGAGGCTCAGAACGGTAACCACGGGGTGTCCTGGGTCGGAGGGCAGAAGGCAGGCGGTAGCGGACAGACACCCATCCGGGTGACCGCCGACGTGGTCCGCGCCGGCTATAACCTGCTGCATAACCGTACAGTGGCTGACAGTGCTTCGATCAATAGCCGCGACTGCCAGGGCGGCGCCATTTGCCAGACCTGGGCTTCGCCCCAGGAGGAGTCCGAGTGGGCCGTCCGTGTTTTGGGCGAAACTGAAGTGTCGACCTGCGACAGCTGCGAAACCCTGCGGGTGACCGCCGGCAGCGGATTGACACCGCTGATTCAAGAGGCCTACAGCGAGCGGCTGAAAGCCTTGCAAGCGCTGCTGTCGGGCGCACTCCCGCCTACCCCGGACAACCTGGTCAAGGCCTCCAGTCCGATGTTGCCTGTCACCCGCCGCGTCATCGAAGCCCTACGCGACGATCCCGATCAGGATCTGCTGGCCCGGCGCTTGGCCAGCGAGACGGCCTTGTCCAGCGTGCTCGACAAAGCCCTCCTGCTACTGCGCACGCTGTTGGCCGGCAGCCACGAACCAAACATTGCTTCCGCCGAGCCAGCCCAGACCGCTTTGACGAAAAACATCGACGCCTTGGAGCGCGAAATCCGCCTGCTGCAAACCGAACTGCAGGTCCGGCAGATGCTGGCTACCAACACCGCCAGTCTGGTACTCGATCGGCATGCCGGTGGTGCCGACGCCTCGCGCACCATCGAGCAAGGCGACCCCGAGCCGGGCCGGCTCAATCACGCCGACGCCGGCGCGCCAGTGACGCCATGAAACGCTCACGGCGGATCACGCTGCTTTCGGGATTGGGGATTGCCGCGATGATGCTCCTGGCCGCCGCACTGCTCACACCGCTCGGTAGCTCTGGGCTGGGCAGGTTTGAGACCTGGCAGCAGGCGCTCGAATCGGCACGACCTTATCTGCGGCTCTGGCGTGTTCTGCTCTACAGCGCCCTGTTTGCGCTCTGGTGGGATCTGTATCGACGCTACCGCCATCGACCACCGGATCGACTGCGCGTGCAGCGCATCGGAGCCATGGGGCTCCTGTTCTTTACCTTCGTCGAACTCACCCGATTGTGAGGTCTCCGTCATGCTCATGAGCACCAACAGCTACTTGGAGTTTTACCTCTCCCTGCTGGCCTGGATCATCAACAACGGGCTCTGGAGCGTTCTGTCCGACACAGGGCTGTTCGCCGCGCCCTTCGGCGCCATCATCCTGCAGGAATGGCTGGCAGCCCGTCAGCAAGGCGCGGACGAAGGCAACAAGGGACTGTTTTCGCTGCCACGGATCGAGAACCGGTTGTGGCTGGCCTACATCGTCGTGTTGTTCGGCTGTGCGCCGGTCTTTCCATTGAGCCTCGCCTCCATGACGCTCGATGTTGCCGCCAGCCAGCGCTGTGGTGTCAGTGTGGCCAAGCCGGCGGAAACCGCCTGGGGCGCCACCTTCAACACCATCGGTGAACGCTCCGCCAACGTGCCGGTCTGGTGGTTTCTGGTGCATGCGGTGAGCAAAGGCGTGACTGCGGCGGCTTCCGCCGCCATCCCCTGCGCACCGGATATCCGGAAGATGCGCATGGAGATCGACAGCTCACGGATTGACAGCCAGGTGCTGCTGCAGGAAGTCGCCGACTTCACTCGCGACTGCTACGGCTATTCCCGCTCTCGCTTATTCACCAACCGCCCGCAACTGGACAAGGCGCAAAGTCACAACGCCTCCTGGATCGGCTCAAGCTATTTTCTCGAGACGCCCGGCTACTACGATACCGATCGTTCACGAACACCGCGAGTCAGTTGGCCGTACGACGAAAGCCGCGATGTGTCCTTGCCGCGGCTGGAGAATGACGCGGGCTACCCCACCTGCAAGCAGTGGTGGAGCGATAGCGGGGTTGGATTACGCGAGCGTTTGATCAAGGAGGTCGACCCTTCGTTGCTGACTCAGCTGAAGGGCTGGCTGACTGGCCACGCGAACAACGAGATCGAGGATGCCACCCTGCGCGAGTTGGTCAGCCCGCGCCAGCAGTCGAGATCCATGTCGCCCGGACAGGTGTTTCAGGACTATGGCTCCAGCGCCCGAGGCGGTTCGATCAATCAGGGGCTGAATAACCTGGCCACCAACACCGGGCTGGCCCTCGGTTCCTTCAGCAATTTCCCGGCCATGAATGCACTGCGCGCCGCCCTGCCGATGGTGCAGGCTTTCCTGATCATGGGGGTCATCATCAGCCTGCCGCTGGCTCTGTTGGTCAGTACTTACCAGCTGAAGACGGTCATGATGGTGACGTTCGCGCTGTTCACCTTGCACATGCTGACCTTCTGGTGGGAGCTGGCTCGCTGGGTCGACTCCAGCATGCTCAATACCTTGTACAGCCAGGTTTCGGCGTCCAACAAGGTGCTGTTGTCGCTGCCGACATCCGGCGTCATGGATGGGACGGTCACGGCACAGGTGATTGAGTATGTGATGGGGGCGATGTTCATCGTGCTGCCGATGCTGTTTCTAGGCGCAATGAGCTGGGCCGGGTATAGCGTAGGTTCCATAGCAGAAGGCATGTTGGGCAAAGGGACGCTCAGCGCCCAAAATGCGGGTTCGAAAGGAACTGACGCCCTGATTTCTGCTGGTACTTCAATCAGAAAAAGCTAACGCCCCCCGCTAATGATCTTCGAGATCAGGCTGTCCCGGAGCACGATTGAGTTCGTACTCGCCATAAGGATCACCGTATGCCTGAACCTCGTAAAAGTCCTTTGAACTGTTGAATCGGTGATTGACGATTAGCCAATACAAAACAATCAAACTCGTCAACGACACGAGTGCCCAAAAACCTACAAAAAGCAACGCTCCCACCATAGTGAGTTTGGCAACCAGAAAACTTCCGCGAACAATGGCTTTACCTGCGGGTATACCTGCCGACACCACCCGCTCGGCCACGCGGGACTCGAACGCTTTCAACCGGCGATACCCACGTTTTACTGACATGCCACAGGCATAGGCCCAGCGGTGGACGTGGGAAACCTGAACGGGGTTCTGAGTCGGCATGGTCTCGCCCTCTTCTGAGCGTTTTCATGGTTGAGGCAGCAGTACCAGCCTACTACTGAAAACTGTCCGTGCTTGACCGTTTATCAGTTTTCCCGGCCGAAAAACCTTCACTGGAAGACAGCAGACAAGCCGCGTGAAACAGCGTTGCTGAAGTAATTGACCCGCATAAACCGCTCAGCTAAATACCTCCATACAGACTGCTGTCATCGACAGCACCTGCCCAGGTAGTCAGAACCTTCGAGACTACGTCACCTTAGTGATGGCTCTCCCCCCCAAGTGTGAATAGCGTTCGGTAGCTCACACGGTGACCGCTTTTGCGGTGATGAACGCCCACTGCTCTCCAGAGTGCTTTCGAGCCCAGTGCTCGTCAGGCACACCCTCTCGTTTTGCTTCAACCCACTGCGGGGAGTTTTTCCCCGGTCGACTCACCCCCTTATTGACATTTGGACGGCCTGCAAGGCCTGCATCCATCCAACCCTTTACCCAACCGGGGAACCCTCCCCGACGGGCAAGGCGTTCCTCCGCTTTATCTCGAGGAAACTGCCATGCGCGATATCTACCAAGACGTGACCGACAAGATCGTGACTGCTTTAGGCCAAGGCGTTGCTCCCTGGATCAAACCCTGGACCTCAACTGGCTCATCTAACCACGGTCCTCACCAACCCTTCCCCATCAACGCGGTCACACGGCGTGCCTATTCGGGCATTAATCTCCCCCTGCTTTGGGCCGAGGCCCGGTTACAGGGCTTCACGCAAGATCGTTGGCTGACCTTCAACCAAGCCCAAAAAGCCGGTGGGCACATCCGTAAGGGTGAGCACAGCACCTTGGCGGTACTCTACAAGCCGATGGAACGCGAAGAACAGACTGAATCAGGCCAACCCGTTCTCGATGAGAACGGCCAGCCCAAGGTCGCTCACTTTGGCATTCTCCGGACGCATTTCCTGTTCAATATCGAGCAAACGGAGGGACTCGATGCACTCAATGAAACCTTGATCGAAACGGAACCGAGCGATCCCTTTCAGGCCAACAGCGCTGCGGAAAATCTGCTGTTAAGTTCTGGAGCAAAGATTGTTCATCGGCCGGCCGACCAAGCATTTTACCACCCGCTCAGGGATTTCATCCAACTGCCGACAAAGGCGCAATTTCACAACGAAAGCGGCTATTACGCCACGGCGCTGCATGAACTATCGCACTGGACCGGACATGCCTCACGCCTGCAGCGCGAAGGGGTGGTTTCACCTAGCCCATTCGGTACGCCTGGCTATGCCTTCGAGGAACTGGTGGCTGAAATGGGCGCCGCATTCTTGTGCGCTCATTGCGGCATTCAGGGTGAGCTGCGCCATGAGGGTTACCTTGAGTCCTGGCTCAGACTGCTCAAGGCAGACAAGCGCGCGATCTTTCGGGCCAGTGGCCAAGCCCGAACGGCATCAGAGTATGCGCTCAACCTGGAGCAGCCATCGAAGTCAGCGGTCTTGGATGACCCGCTGTCCGTGAACGATGGCGCTTAATCATTATCTCACCGCTGCAACCGCTTCACAGGGCCCGACGCGAGTTGGGCCCTTTTTCTCGGCCCTGGACAACAGAGAGCCCCACGTTGCGGGACACTGATGCCATTGACCTGAAGTGGCCGCACACCAACGGCAAGCTGTTACGTATCCAGATTTTGCGCCAGAAAACCCACCAGCTCAAGCGGGCTTCGGCTGTCGATCACCTTATAGATCAGATCACGCTTGCTGCGTGGCAATTTTTTGACCACGTTCTTCGCCGAGGCCCTGACGGCGTCGTCCGTTCCATGGATACGGGCCGCCAAGAGCAGCACCAGTGTCGCGTCAGTGAGGTTCATCGCTCGCCCCAAAAAATATACCCCGCAGTGTACCGACTCTTGCCTTTTCCGAACCAGCACGCCCCTCAACAATACGATGCCCAGGAGTATCGATATTCCCC
>NZ_JASCPK010000057.1:0-33937 GCF_029959385.1 Pseudomonas sp. PS01303 | reverse complement strand
GCCGAAGGCTGCGATCTTTTGATCCTGTTTTTAAATCAAGATCAAAAGATCGCAGCCTTCGGCAGCTCCTACAGGGATTTGCGGTGGGTTTGGCAGGTGTGCATCGGGTCGATATCCCCGTAACCGGGCAAACACCCGACGGTGGGCTATAACCCTAAGAGACGTATCGGGAAGTCGCCGCCATGAACATGCAGTCGAAATCGCTTCCGGTTGAGGAGGGCACGTTACGGTTGGGCTCGCGCAAGCAGCCGTTCAACCTGCTGCGCTGGTTTTCGCTGATCAGCATGGCGGTGATCGCCACCGTGGCGGTGGCGCTCGGCGCGGTGTCGACGCGGTTCGTGATCGAGGAAAGCGTGCAGCGTGATGCCCTGCTCACCGCGCAATTCATTCAGGCCATCGCTTCAGCCGAAGTGCGCCACGTCTCGATCCCCAACGTGCGCACCATGGGCGAGTTGCTCGACCCGCGCCAGGACAAGGATTTTCCCGATGTCGATCCGCAAGCCCGGGCCGATGCGCGGGGGGAGTTTCTCGATCACATCGAACACTTGCCCGACGTGATCCTCGCCAACATCTATGCGCCGGATCGCCAGGTGATCTGGTCGACCAACCCGGTTCTCGTCGGCACCAGCATCCATGCCGACGAAGACCTTGATCGCGCCTTCAATGAAAAGATTCCGGTGTCGGCCAGCTATCACGACGTCGACAAGGCGCGTGAAGAACAGAAGTTCGTCATTCCGCCGGACTACATCTTTATCGAAAACTACATCCCGCTGTTCGACGCCGACGGCAAGACCGTCACGGCGATGGTCGAGATTTATAAGGAACCCAAAGACCTGATCGCGCGCATGGAGCGTGGAATGATCCTGATCTGGCTGGCCACTGCGCTCGGCGGCGGGCTGATTTATCTGGGCCTTTACTGGATCGTGCGGCGCGCGGCGATTTTGCTCGCCGTGCAGCAAAAACAACTGATCGCCAATGAAACGTATGTTGCGTTGGGCGAGATGTCGTCCGCCGTGGCGCACAGTTTGCGCAATCCGCTGGCGACCATCCGTTCCAGCGCCGAGCTCGCGTTGGAGTTCGACGCCGGCCCGGCCGAGAAGAACATCAAAGACATCATCGGCCAGGTCGATCGCATGTCGAAATGGGTGCGCGAGTTGCTGCAGTCGTTGCGTCCGCTCAACGATGACCCGGAACCGGTGAACCTCGTGGCGGCGCTGCACGAGAGCCTCGTCGCCTTCGAACAGCAGATCGCCAGGGCAGGCGTAAAAGTAGTGTTTCAGCCGCAGCACACGCCAATGGTGCTGAGCCAGCCGGTGCAACTGACGCAGATCCTCAACAGCCTGCTGGCCAACGCGCTGGAGGCGATGGACAAGGGCGGCACGCTGACCATCAACCTCGAACCAAGCGACGATCGTGGCGTTTGCGTGGTGCTCAGCGACACCGGCAAAGGCATGAACGAAGAACAGCGCACCATGGCCTTCCGGCCGTTTTTCACCACCAAGGCCGGCGGCCTCGGCGTCGGTCTGGTGCTGGTCAAACGCATCATGGAACGCTTCGGCGGCGGCGTAACCCTGCACAGCCGCGAAGGCGAGGGCACCACTGTGCGCCTGGCCTTCCAACTCGTCGAGTAATTCGCTAACCCCTGTAGGAGCTGCCGAAGGCTGCGATCTTTTGATCTTGATCTTAAAAAACAAGATCAAAAGATCGCAGCCTTCGGCAGCTCCTACAGGGATTATGTATGCCCCAAAATTTTTATGAACTTCCCCCATCACTGGGTGTCAAGACCCGGTCACCGGGGAGTGGGGACACCCGCAGCCCCCGCAAGCCCCTGTAACAACTGGAAATAAATTCTTGGCGCACTAGTTGCAAAACACCATCACCCCTTCCTTGATGAGGCGGCTGGTGATGGACAGAACAACGCGTAACCCAAGCAACACCTTCCTGCTGACGCCGCTGAGCGTCTTCCTGCTGTTGACCCTCGGCACCATGGCCGGCGTTCGAGCGAGCCCGATCGATGACGAGCGCGAGCCCGAAGCATCCGATCCGTCGGCCTACTACGACGAGCCAGCGGATGAGGCGACGGCGCTCAACGCCATCCTGACCATGCCCGAGGCCAACGAAGATTCTTTCGATTTGCCCGACGGCGTCAAAGGCTCGCGTGACACCCCGCGTGCGGAAAACGTTTTGCCGCCGACCGTGCAGACTAGTTTCAACTACCCCACCAACGGCAAGCCGAGCCCGCTCTATGGCGCGCAGCCGTTCACCCAGCAATTGGTGTTGTTCGAAGAGTTCGGCCCGGAAAAACTCGACCCGACCACTCCCGCCGCGCCGCTGCCATTTCCACCGGCCGCGATCGGCCCGTCCCCCGCGCAGGATCCGAACAACGTCGCCCGCAGTGCGCCACCCGGCACTGCGCTCGATGCGTTTCTGCGTCAACCGGGCCTGACGCCATTCCCCAGCCAGTTCTCCAACATTGTCGACCGCAACCCGTGGCAGGCGCAGATCGAGGTGTTCCTCAACCGCCATATCGGTTCGTCGGCAGAAGGGCGGCCGCCAGGAAAGGGCTGGGCGCATCAGCGCTGGAACGAGTTCTACCCGCAAGTTGCCTACAAAACCGCGCAAACCGGTGCGCGCATCAATGGCGGCCTGCGTGACAGCGTGCAGATGCACCATTACGCCGTGGGCGAATTCGGCCCCGGCGGCCTGTACCACAACGTCGCCGGTGTACCGCTGACGGACGGCACGGCCAAAGGCGTCGACCCGCGCTTTCACCCGAACATGCCGGTGCAGAACCACAACGCGGTGTGGACGTTCGACGGCACGCTGCCGCCGAAACTGTTGATGGTGCGCTACGGCCAGCCGGTGATGATGCGTCACTACAACGGCTTGCCGATTGATCCGGCGGCCAACCGCGGGTTCGGCTTGCACACCATCAGTACCCACGAGCACAACGGTCACGCGCCGGCGGAAAGCGACGGTTATGCCAACGCATTTTTCTTCCCGGGGCAGTTCTACGACTATCGCTGGCCGATCCAGCTCGCCGGTTACGACAGCATCAACACCAAGGCTGAAGACCCGCGCGCAGCGTTCCCCTGCGCACCGGGTGAAACCCTGTGGGTCAACGACCTGGCCCCTGCGAAAAAGACCTGCGACCACGGCACCATCAAGATTCGCGGCGACTGGCGCGAGACCATGAGCACCCACTGGTTCCACGATCACATGCTGGATTTCACCGCGCAGAATGTCTACAAGGGCAACGCGGCGATGATGAATTACTACAGCGCGCTGGATCGCGGCAACGAATCGGTCAACGACGGCGTCAACCTGCGCCTGCCCAGCGGCAGCGCCTTGCCGTGGGGCAACCGCGACTACGACGTCAACCTGGTGTTCGCCGACAAGGCGTGGGATCAGGAAGGCCAGTTGTGGTTCAACCCGTTCAACACCGATGGCTTTCTCGGCGATCAGATGCTGGTCAACTGGCAGTGGAAACCGACCCTCGACGTGCGCGCGCGCAGCTACCGTTTCCGCATCCTCAACGGCTCGGTGTCGCGTTACTTCAAACTGGCGCTGGTGCGTGAGATCAAAGGCAGCAGCGGCGAGTTTCAAGGGCCGAAAAACTCTGGCGTGTCGTACAGCCGTGTGCCGTTTCACATGATCGCCAACGATGGCAACATCATGGAGCACAGCGTGCCATTCGACGGCTCGATGGATCTCGATGCCGACGGCGACAAACAGAACCACAACGCGATCTTGCCGACCCAGGGTATTGCCGAGCGCTTCGATATCATCGTCAACTTCGCCAAAAACGGCATCAAACCCGGCGACAAACTGTTCTTCCTCAACTTGCAGGCCCACGACGACGGCAAGGGGCCGAAAGACGTGATCTCGCTGGGCGACGTGCTCTCCGAGAAATACCTCGCGGTAATCAAGCAGAGCAGCAAAGGCCCGCAGTGGGACAAGGGCGATCCGGCGGTGGGCAAAGTCTTGCAGCTCAACGTCAAGGCCTACACCGGCCAGGATCTGGCGATGGATCCGGCAGCCTACGAGCCGGCCAAACCGGGCAAGGCTGAAGGGCTGGTGATGATTCCGCTGAAGATTCACCGCGACAACGCTGCCGACAAAGCACTGCTGGCCAACGCCCGTCACCGCACCTTCACCTTCGGCCGTTCCGACGGCACTGATGAAGCGCCGTGGACGGTCAAGACCGATGGCGGGTTCGGCTTCCACATGGATCCAAGGCGCCTCAACGCCTCGACCAAATTGTCCAGCGGCCCGACCGACGCCGGTATCACCGGTTTTGGCACCCTGGAGGTGTGGAACATCAAGGCCGGCGGCAAGGGCTGGAGCCATCCGGTGCACGTGCACTTCGAGGAGGGGATCATCCTCAGTCGCGGCGGCAAGGCACCGCCTGAATGGGAAAAATGGGCGCGCAAAGACGTCTATCGCATCGGTTCGGAAAACGATGGGCTGGACAGCGTCGAGATGGCGATCAACTTCCGCGAGTTTGCCGGGACGTACATGGAGCACTGTCACAACACTCAGCATGAGGACAACTCGATGCTGCTGCGTTGGGACCTTGAGAAGCCCGGGCAACTGCAGTTGATGCCGACGCCTCTGCCAAGTTGGGACGGCGTGCGCTACGTCAACTCCGCCGCGCTGCCAACCTTCCGCAATGGCGATGGCTTCGGCCCGCAAGTGACCGTGAAAAAATGAACTGCGAGCGCACCGTCATGCCAACACAAACTCCGCGTTCCCGCGCGCTGGGCATGCACCTGGTGCTGATGCTGGTGGTCTGTGTGCTCGGCAGCCGCGTGCTGCTGGCACATCAGGCCAGCGTCGGCCAACCGCCCGCGGCCAGCGAATCCGCCACCCCGTGGGGTGGCGACTATTTCCCCAATACCCTGCTGACCGATCAGGACGGTCAGCAGGTGCATTTTTTCGATGACCTGATCAAAGACAAAGTGGTGGTGATCAACTTCATCTTCACCTCGTGCAGCGACTCCTGCCCACTGGAAACCGCGCGCCTGCGCCAGGTGCAGAAACTGCTCGGCGATCGGGTCGGGCAGGACATTTTCTTCTACTCGATCAGCATCGATCCGCTGAGCGATACGCCCGAGGTGCTCAAGGCCTATTCGCAACGCTTCAAGGTCGGGCCGGGCTGGAAGTTTCTCACCGGCGAATTCGAAGACGTCACCGACCTGCGCAAGAAACTCGGGCTGTTCATCGAAGGTGTCGACAACGGCCGCAGCAAGGATCACAACCTCAGCCTGATCGTCGGCAATCAGACCACCGGGCGCTGGATGAAAGCTTCGCCATTCGAAAATCCGTGGATTCTTGCCGATCAACTGGCCAACACCTTGCAGAACTGGAAGCAGCCGAGCATCGAAGAAAGCTACGCCAACGCCCCGGATATTCGCCCGCCGAGCAACGGTGAAGAACTGTTTCGCACCCGTTGCGCCTCGTGCCACAGCCTCGGCCCGCAGGACGGCCAAGGCATCGGCATGCGCAACATCGGCCCCGACCTGGTTGGCGTGACCCGCAACCGCGACCCCAAATGGCTGAATCGCTGGATTCGTGAACCGGATCGCCTGCTTGCGGAAAAAGATCCGATCGCGCTGCAACTGTATGAACAATTCGAGCGAATTCCGATGCCCAACCTGCGCCTCGACGAAGCGTCGGCTCAGTCGATCATCGACTTCCTCAGTGACGAAACCGAACGTCAGCAAACGTCCGCCAAAGGCTTGGCCGACGGCGGCTTGACGCCAGTAAAACCGGGCGATAGCGCCGCGACGGTGAGTCAAATGCGCTAGCGGCAAAATAGCATCATTGAACCGTGTGTCGCGGTCATAGCCACCTACACTAAGGGCTGTAACCGCTTCAATACAAACACTCCAGGGCACTCCCATGCAGCGACTGGAAGCACAAAAAACCTCTGCACCGAACGCATCGGTCGCAGGCAAGGGCTGGCGTGAGCAGTTCGATCTGCTGCGCTGGTTCACGCTTGCCAGTTTTTTCATCATTGCGGCCGTGGCGCTGGGGCTCGGTTACATCTCCACGCGCTTCGTGGTTACCGAAAGCGTCGAGCGTGACGCGCTGCTGACCGCGCAATTTGTTCAGGCCATCGGCGAGGCGGAAATGCGCCACGCCAAAATCAATCCGAACCGGACGATGGGCGAGATGCTCGACCCGCGCCAGGATAACCACTATCCCGATGTTGATCCGGCGTTACAGGCGTCGGCGCGCACCGAGTTTCTCGATCACGTCGAACACTTGCCGGACATTTTACTGGCGACCGTTTATGCGCTGGATCGCACGGTGATCTGGTCGACCAACGCCGAGCTGATCGGCGTTCATATCGACGATGACGACGAACTCGACGAGTCGTTCGAGATGAGAGTGCCGGTCTCCTCCAGCTACCACAAGATTGACGACGAACGTCCCGAACAGCGTCTGCTGCGCGAGCCGAAATACCTGTTCATCGAGAACTACATCCCGATGTTCAACGCCGACAAAAGCAAAGTCATCGCCATGGTCGAGATCTACAAGGAACCGTCGGATCTGGTCGACCGTATAGATCGCGGTTTCGCCTCGATCTGGGCGGCGACCTGTTTTGGAGGAGCGGCGATTTTTCTGGCGTTGTTCTGGATCGTCCGGCGCGCGGCGAAATTGCTGCAAAGCCAACAACAGCAATTGATCAGCAACGAAACCTTTGTTGCCCTCGGCGAAATGTCTTCGGCGGTGGCGCACAGTTTGCGTAATCCGCTGGCGACGATTCGCTCCAGCGCCGAACTGGCTCAGGAAGTCGCCAGCCCCGGTGCGCAACGCAATATCGGCGACATCATCAGTCAGGTCGACCGCATGTCGCGCTGGGTGCGCGAACTGCTGGTGTCGTTACGGCCGATGAATGACGACGGCGAAGCGGTAGATCTGGTGCTGGCGGTGGAGGACACGTTGGGTGCCTTCGACGCGTTGATCAGGCGTAACGGCGTCGAAGTGCGATTCAGTCCACAAAATTGCTTGCCGGTGGTCAGTCAGAAGGTGCTGCTCACGCAGATACTCAATAGCCTGTTTGCCAATGCTCTGGAAGCCATGCCCAAGGGCGGTGTGCTCAGCATCGAATTCGAATCGCCGCAGCCACATAGCGTGCGCATGACCCTGAGCGACACCGGCAAGGGCATGAGCGCGTCGCAGCAACAGCTGGTGTTCAAACCGTTTTTCACCACCAAACAGGGCGGCCTCGGGGTTGGCCTGGCGTTGGTCAAAAGAATCATGGAGCGCTTTCAAGGTTCGGTCGTCCTGACCAGCCGCGAGCAGGAAGGAACCCGCGTCAGTCTCAACTTCAAAGTGGCATCGGGAGGGGAATATGGAACACAGCATTCTGCTGGTCGAGGATGACGAACTGTTGGCCGAGAATATTCAGACCTACCTGGAGCGCAAAGACTTCGAGGTGACAGTCTGCCATTCGGCCGAAGACGCGCTGGAGCGACTGGAAAGCTTTATGCCCGACATCGTCCTGACGGATAACTCGCTGCCGGGCATGAGTGGTCACGACCTGATCAAGAAGCTGCGCATCAGCGCGCCGGATCTCAAAGTGATCATGATGACCGGTTACGGCAACGTCGAAGACGCGGTGGTGGCGATGAAGGAGGGCGCCTTTCATTACGTGACCAAACCGGTTGCGTTGGCGGAACTCAAACTGCTGCTCGACAAGGCCCTGGCCACTGAACGGATGGAGCGCACGCTGTCGTTCTATCAGGAGCGCGAGGCGCAGAAATCCGGGATACAGGCGCTGATCGGCGACTCGGCGCCGATGCAGTATCTGAAAAACACCATCGGCCAGTTGCTCGACGCCGAACGGCGCATGGCCAACACCGATCTGCCACCGGTGTTGGTCGAAGGCGAGACCGGCACCGGCAAGGAACTGGTGGCCCGTGCGCTGCACTTCGACGGCCCGCGTAGCAAAGGCCCGTTCATTGAGTTCAACTGCGCGTCGATTCCGTCGAATCTGGTGGAGTCGGAACTGTTCGGGCATGAGAAGGGCGCATTCACCGACGCCAAGGATCGCCGGGTCGGGCTGGTGGAAGCGGCGGATGGCGGCACGCTGTTTCTCGATGAGATTGGCGAGATGGATCTGCTGTTGCAGGCGAAGATCTTGAAATTGCTGGAGGATCGGACGATTCGCCGGGTGGGTTCGGTGAAGGAGCGCAAGGTCAATCTGCGGGTGATCAGCGCGACCAACTGCAACCTTGAGCAAATGGTGCAGCAGGGCAAATTCAGGCGTGATCTGTTTTTCCGTCTGCGGATTATTTCGATCAAAGTGCCGCGTTTGTATGCGCGCGGTGAGGATATTTTGCTGTTGGCGCGGCATTTTCTCGCCAGCCATGGCAAGCGTTACGGCAAACCGAATCTGCATTTCAGCCAGCAGGCCGAGGAGTTGCTGCTCAGTTACACCTGGCCGGGCAACGTGCGCGAGTTGCGCAACATGCTTGAGCAAACTGTGCTGCTGGCGCCGAGCGATACGATTGCCGCGCATCAACTTAATGTGTGCATGAGCCTGGTCGACGAGCCGCCGCTGCATATTCATGAAGCGCCGGTGCACTACGAACCACGGCCGGCGAGCAATACCGAATCTATGAACCTGCCGGAGGTGGAGCGCGATATGGTGCGCAAGATGCTCGACAAGACCGACTGGAACGTCACCAAATCCGCGCGCCTGCTCGGCCTGAGCCGCGACATGCTGCGTTACCGCATCGAAAAACTCGGCCTGGCCCGCCCGGATAAACGGCAGTGGTAATCCCTGCACCGATCAATTGTAGGAGCAAGGCTTGCCCGCGAAGGCATCCTGTCAGCCGCCAAATGTGCTGACTGACATGGCGCTTTCGCGGGCAAGCCTTGCTCCTACAACGGTTGGGTGTTCCAGCCGAAGTTTTGGCCAACCCGAATCAATGCTGCTGCCGGCTCAAACACTCCAGCAAACAACCGGGATCCAGCACTTCATCATTCACATAAATCCCGCGCTCGGCATCGTACGTGCGAATAAACACCCGCACCGTCGCATCCGCCACCGTCGGCAGTTGCGAATCGTAGAACTCATGGTCACCCGGGATCACCACAAAATCCTGCGGCGCCGCCTCTTCATACGATCGCGGCGGCGTCGCATTCAGTGAATACGGGGCAGGGTGGGCAAAGGGCTGGTTAGGCCCGTAGTACACAAAATTGCTGTCCAGCGCCTGCGCCTGAGTGGCAGCAAGCAGACAACCCATCAACAACAGCCGTTTGAGCATCAGCATGGCGGCACCTGCGAGTGCGGTATTCCCCAAGGCTATTAACTATAGCTGCCCACGCCACTAACGCCCGATCCACATCGGATCCCTGTAGGAGCTGCCGAAGGCTGCGATCTTTTGATCTTTAAAAGCAGGATCAAAAGATCGTCCGAACGCGGCCCGAGCCTGCGGCAGCTCCTACACGGTGTGGCTTACAAGTTTGCAACAATCGCGATTGGCGGGGTGATCTAGACTCGGTTTCGCTCAATCACGAGCATCGTCCGGAGTGCGCCATGGAAGTGCCTAATAACAAAACCGCCATCGAAAGCAATCGACAGGCGTGGAACGATTCCGCTCGCCATCATGAGGATTCGCCTGATTGGCAGGCCTTGCTCGGCGAAGTTGCGCAGGCGGATTTCTCTTGCCTTGATGAGACGTTGAGCGGGTTGCTCGAGGTCGACGGTAAGGATGTGATTCAGCTGTGCTGCAACAATGGCCGCGAGAGTCTGTCGCTGTTTGCCCACGGTGCGCGGAGTGTGGTCGGGGTCGATCAGTCGGCGGCGTTTCTTGATCAGGCGCGTGAGCTGAACCGCCGTTCACCGCACAACGCTGAATTCATCGAGACCGATATCCATCATTTGCCGGCGTCCTTGCACAACCGTTTTGACGTGGCGCTGATCACCATTGGCGTGTTCGGCTGGATGCCGGACATTGGCGAGTTTTTCCGCCATGTCGTCTCGACGCTGAAACCGGGTGGGAAACTGGTGATCTATGAAACCCATCCGTTTCTGGAAATGGTCGACCCGGACGGCGAGGATCCATATCGGCTGGCCAACTCTTACTTCCGCACCGAGCCGTTTGTGCAGGAGGAGCCGATTGTTTACGTCGGCAAGGTCGAGCAGCAGGCAGCGAAGTCGTATTGGTTTGTGCATACGCTGGGGGCGATTTTCAGCGGCGCCATCGGGGCAGGGCTGAACATTGCGCACTTCAGGGAATACCCGCATTCGAATCGGGAAGAGGTGTATGACCAGTATATGAATCGAGAGGCGCAGATGCCGATGTGCTTTACCCTGGTCGCCATCAAGGCCTGATAATAATCTGCGCGGCTACCGGCCTCATCGCGAGCAGGCTCACTCCTACAGGGGAATGCATTTCAAATGTAGGAGTGAGCCTGCTCGCGATGACGACATCAGTGCCGATACAAATTCCGGAACTGAATCAAGCCTGCGCCGCCGCACTCACCACCGGCCGCCCCGGCTTACGCAACGGTTCCAGCCGCGAGCCCTCATACCGCGTCTCACGGAAAAACTTCCAGCGTCCGAACAGGCAATACACGTGCATCACGCGCCCCTGTTCGTGATAGCCCATGCGAATGTGCAGCTTCAGCGCCGGAATATTGTGCGTCTCACAGACGTCCACCACTTTGTTGCAACCCTGCGCCGCCATCGCTTCCCACAGCGCCACTTGCACGTCCACCGAGAGGCTGCTGCCGAAATACGCGCGGATCATCTCACCGCCAAACTCAAAAAACTCACCCTGCTTCACCGGGAAGGTGCAGCCGTAATAATGACGGTCGTGATAGTCACGAATGCTGCCCCAGATAAACCCGACCGCATGCCCCTCCGCATCGAGGTACATATGCCCGGTGTGACCCTCGGCGGCGAGCTCCGCCATGGTCTCCACGCGGTCACCGAAATGTTTGCTGAACGCGATCGCGTTCTCCGGGGTGATGTCGACTTTGCTCAGGCCCTCGTATGGACGCAGCTTGTGCGGCGGCACCGGGGTGACCAGGTCACGCTCCATCCACAACAGTTCCCAATGGAAAAACAGGTAACGTTTCCACAACGTGCCGAAGGTGCGGCCCAGGCCTTTTTGGCGGATGCGTTCTTGTAGTTTTTTGATGAAGCTCATGATGCCCTCCGTGGCCGAAGCCCGGTGTTGTTGTGGTCGCTTTTGTGGGTATAGATCACCCTTGCCAGTTCATTTCAAAGTGCCATCTTCGAAAGTATTGCAAGGTATGTAACTCAATCGAGTGCGGCGGTACCGCGTAGAAAATCCTTGTTCAGATCGGCGTAGGAAACCCGTGGAACGCCCGTCAACCGCTGCTCTAGCACGCGGCTCAGGGACTCGTCAGGGTTGAGATAAGCATCACCAAAATCGCCGCCAAGTTGTGTCGGGTGGGCGACGATTTCCAGCACGCCGTCGGTCGGCGAAATGTCATTGCGCAGGTCGATCGGCGTGCACACATAGTCAGCCGTCACACCAGCCAGACTCTGCAAGCGCCAATTGAGCAAACCCTTGAACACGCGCTTGGGCAGATTGAGGTTTTGCCCCAGATTGCGCGCCAGTCGAATCGGCACACCTTGATGCGCGGCAAACCGCGCGACGATCTCGCCGATCGGCCAGATGTTGTGCACGTGCTGGTGTGAATCGATATGACTCGGCCGCACGCCGTGATCGACGCAACGCTGCCACTGCGCCTGCAATTCTTCACGCACCGCCTCGCGGTCTTCGCGACTGAGCCACAACCGATGGCGCGGCAGACTCAGGTCGAACACGCCATGGTCGTCGCAGAAGGTGCGACGCTTGAGAATCGCCTGACTCAACGGCCGCCCGTAAGTCAGGTTGAAGTGCAGTCCAACCCGGCCTTGCAACGTCGGATGCCGGACCATCGCGCACGCCGCTTCGAACGCCGGCATGTTGGCCATGGCCGTGGCAGAACTGATGACCCCGGCCTGAAAGGCAGCGAAGATCACCGCGTTTTCGTTCGGGCTGAGGCCGAAATCGTCAGCGTTGACTATGACTTGGCGTGGCATGTTCGCCCTCCGTGGTGATCGCAACAGGTTTCAAAACAGGTTTCGCTTGCTCGGCACGCCGCGCCCGCCAGGCTTGTAGGCGCGGCTTGAGTCGATGCCACAGGCGCAAGCCCAGGCCGAGGACAAGACCGCTCGGCCGCCAGGAATAAAAACTCCAGCGCCAGTGCTCCAGTTGTCCGGTCATGCGTTCGTGCAGTTGATGGCTGGAGTTTTCCAGGCTGACCCGCGAGGCATCGATCCAGTGCCAGTGATCGTCGAGCCCCCAGCGAATCCACTCCTCCAGCAGCACCCGGCCACTGCCCAGATCGGCGTATTGCGGCAGGAAGGCGAGGTTGTAATCGTAGAGCCGGCCTTGTTCCAGCAGGCCGAGGCGATAGCTGATGCAGCGCCCGTTCAACTCCAGCGTGACCACCCGAACCAGGCCTTGGCCGGCGAGGGCGATGAACGCGCGTTCGATCAATTGGCGACTGGGTTCGCTGGCAAAAATACCTACGCCTTCGTCACCTTTCCAGCTCACCGCTTCGACTTCGCTGATGGCCTGCAACAACGGGCCCATGCTCATCGCGTCGGGAATAATTCTGCGCACTTCAGCGCCACACGCGGCGATCCGCTTGCGCGCCCGTCGCAGTTTGTAGCGCGGATCACCGGAGACTTCCTGATGATCGGCCTCGCTGATCAGGTGCACCGGCACTCGACAACTCAGCCGTCGTTCACCGGTGGAGCTGTGCGCCATCCATTCGGTGAGCGCACTTTCTTCACCGGCAGGTTCGGACAATTCATTGAGTTGCAGCAGCGCGTGGGGCACACGTTGGCGAATCATATTCAGCGCCTGACGCATGTCCTCAGCGCCCAGCAGCGACAACAACGCCAAGCGATCTGCCAGCGGATAACCCAAGTGATGCAGCACCCGAAACGGCACGCCGGCAAAGCGTTCGCGACTTGCCACAAGCGGCAGACACAGACGCAATTCGTCCGCTTCCCAACCCAGCAGGATGTGCAGACGCTCATCCGTACCAAGGGCCTGCTCGGCCGCGCACAACCAACCAAGGTTGTTGAACGGCGTGTGATCCGTCACCCGCAAGCGCAGCGCTTCATACGCTGCTTCGGGGAAATCGGCGGCGCACAGTGAAGTGCGCCATTCAAATCGCGTCACCATAGGCTCAGGCCGCCGTTGCTGTTACGGGTGGACGGGACGGTTTGCGCAGTGCGTCCAGACGCGAGCCGCTGTAGCGGGTTTCGCGGTAGAAGCGCCAGCGACTGAACACGGTGTAAACATTCATGATTCGTCCCTGTTCGGTATAGCCCATGCGCAGGTGCAGCTTGAGCGCCGGGATATTATGAAATTCGCAGACGTCGACGACCTTGTCGCAACCCTGTGCAGCCATGGCTTTCCACAGCTCCAGTTGCAGATCCACCGACAGCTCGGTGCCCCAATACTTGCGGGTCAACTCGCCGCCAAACTCGAAGAACTCGCCGGGTTTCACCGGGAACAGACAGCCGTAGTAATGCCGGTCAAAATAGTCCCGCGAACTGCCCCAGATAAACGCCACGGCAGCGCCCTGGTCATCCAGGTGCATGTGTCCGGTGTGGCCCTCGTTGGCCAGTTCAGCCATGGTGCCGACGCGGTCACCGAAGTTGCGGGCGAAGGCGCTGGCGTTGTCTGGCGTGATCTTCACTACCTGCAATGGCGGGTAGGGTTTGAGGTTGTGCGGCGGCACCGGGCTGACCAGATCGCGCTCCATCCACAGCAGTTCCTGATGGGAAAAAACGTAGTGTTTCCAGGCTTTCGCCAAAGTGGCGCGCAGGCCTTTTTGTTTGATGTGCTCGCTGAGTTTGCTGACGATGCCCATGGTGTGTGCTCCTGAACCTTTCGGCGCAGCGACCCTAATTGTTGAGAGAACTCCTGTGGTGAGGGGATTTATCCCCGTTGGGCTGCGAAGCGGCCCCGCTTTAACAGGATAAGAAGCGACGACTGCTGCGCAGCCGAACGGGGATAAATCCCCTCGCCACAAAAGCTCAATCACATCGGGGTTAAAGTTCGCCTGGCCTTTCTCATGAATGTTCGGAATTGGCTTCATGACGCGATCCAGCTCAGTGCAAACAGGGTCTGGCCTGGCAGATCAAAGCTGACGCGTCCATCGCGGCAGGTGAACGGTGCGTCGCGGCTGCGGTTGTCGGTGCCGAAGTAGCGCAGGGCGCCGTTGTTCAGCGGGCACTTGGCGCCGCTCAGTTCCATGCGCTGCAGGCGCGTGCCTTTGTTGACGCCGAGCAGGCCACGCTGATCGTCGCCGGCCATCGCCAGCACATCGACTTCAAACGAATCGTTCTCCAGCCACAACACCTGATGCAGCCAATGCTGGGCGATAAACTGCTGCGCCAGGCCGACCGGTTTCAGCTCGAAGCGTTGCTCATCCGCCGAGACCCGCAACATGCCTTTGGGGTACTGCGGCTCATCGGCGGCCTGAAACCAGCTGAGCATGCTCAGCAGTCCATCCTGCGAAGCGTTGATCACCACCGACGCCCACCACAGCGAAGCGTAGTGAGTTTCCTGATCATAGGGGCTGAGGCTGGAGCCGCTGGACATATTGGTCTGATCGAGCAGCAAGGCTTTGCGCGGCTGGCCTTTGCTGTCGAGGCCAACCAGGTCGGCGGCGCGGCGCACGCTGTCGCGATAAACGCGCGTGGCGAGGAGGTCGCGGATCATCCATTCGTGCCACGCCAGCGCATCGACCTGATCGCCGGATTCGTTGAGCAAACGCCGCGCCCAATCGATCCCGCGCTTGCCCGCCGCGTTGTCGGCGAACGGCCCGTTGACCAGACGCGAACTGGCCGGCATGGCAATGCGCACGCCGGCCTTGGCATTCGCCGGGTCGCTGCGTACCTGCCGGGCCATGCTGGTGAAGATCGCCTGATACTGCGCGTAGCTCGAATAGTTGAGGTTCGGCTCATCGGCAAACCCAATGTAGTGCGTACCTTTGCCGCCCAGCTCACGCGTCCCGGCCAGCCACGCATCGAGGCCGCTGTTGCTCTGCACATCGGCGCGCAGATCGGCCTGACGCTGACTGCCGGCCAGCAAGGTGATGTCCTGCTTGATGCCGAAACGCTCCTGATACACCTGACGGAACGCGTCTTCGAAATGCGGATTCTTCGCCATCACATCAACAAAGCTGTAATAACTCGCTGCCGTCGGTTTCAGCGCATCCAGCGCCGCGTGACTGGCGGGCGGCGGCATCACGTAGGGCAGGGCGATGCCCAGATCCGGCGTGCGCCCGAGCACTTTGTCGTGCAGGGTCAAACGGGTGTGCCCGGCGTCTTCGCGCAGCGGCTTCAGTTGCTGCGGATTCTGCGCAAACAGGTTGGCCGTGCCATCCAGCCAGAACGCTGCTTTGCCGCTGCCCTGCAAACGCAGGCGCCAGACCTGTTCGCGCTCGCTGACGGGCAGGGCGACCTGATCGAATTGCCAATAGGCGCGATAAGGTTTCAGCGCCAGTGTCAGTGGTTGATCATCGCCAACGCGCTGCGCCTGCAAACCGCTGACGCCGCCATGAAACTTGCCGGCCAGCACTGCGTGCTCGCCCGCTGCGACTTTGAAATACAACTCGTCGCCATTGTGCGTATCGGCGCTGAAATGCACTTTCGCTGGGGCGAACAACGCCACCGTGCGCTCGTCATGTTCGACGCGGTAATTGCGGAAGCTGTAGCCGGGAATTTCCAGCCGATAACTCGCCGCGCCGGGCAGCAACGGCCAGCTCTGACTGCCACGGGTTTCACTGGCCTTGATGAACCGATCACCCTGCAACCTGCCTTGGCCATCGAGCAAATACACATGCTCTTCATTGGCCTCAGCCTGCCACGCCGGTGTCCAGCGTACGGTTACCGTGTCAGGACGATCCGCTTGCAGATACAGGCTGCCGTCGCGAATTTCGCCCCAGCGCATCGACGCCGCAAAGGCGTCCAGCGACAGACCGAGACCGAGCAGCAGGGCCAGGCCTTTCATGCGGTTTTCCGCCGTTGCAGCATCAGCCACATCGGTGTGACGTCGCGTGGCAGGATGATCAGGGTTTGCCAGAACGGCACGCCGCTCAAGCGGCAATAAAGCACCAGCATCGCCACCGTCACTGCCAGATACGCAATCGACGAAGCCGCCGCCGCGCCGACGATGCCGTAAGCCGGAATCATCACCAGGTTCAGCGCCAGGTTCAGCAGCGCGCCCAAACCCATCAGCATCGACACCGTGCCGGGGCGATTTTTACCGAGCAAGTCCAGGCGTAAAATGCTTGCGTAGCAAAGGCCCAACAGCCCCGGCAGCAACGCCAGCAGCGCCGGATAGGCCGGTTGATACACCGCACCAAACAGCGTGACGATCAGCCATTCGCCAATCACCGCCATGGTCAGGCACGCGCCGAGCATCACCGTCGCGGTCAGGCGCAGGGCCAGCGGCGTGACCTTGTCCATGCCTTCGTCTTGTTGCAGCAGGCGTTTCATCAGCGGCGTGGTTACCGCTTCCGGGACGATCAGCAGCAGTTCCGCGGCGGCGCTGGCCATTGCGTAATGACCGAGGGCGGTGCTGCCGAGCAGGGCGCCGATAAACAGATAATCCGAGCGCAATATCACTTGCTGGAACAGCAGATCCGGATGACTGCGCGCGCTGTAGCGCAGCAGTTCTTTCTGGCTGGCGCGATCCCATTGCAGCTGTAACGGCTGTGCGCGTTTGAGCCAGACCCAACCGGCCAGCACCACCAGACTGATCCCGGCGAGCCAACTGATCAGCGCGGCTTCGAGGGCGGCGCTTTTCCACATCCAGAACAGCGCGAGAAACAGCAGCAGCGGCGCCAGCGATTCGACCAGACGCAAGGCGTTGAATGCGACCACGCCACCCGAGGCGTTGTGCAACGTCAGCAAACCGCTTTTCAACACGGTGAGCGGCACCGCCAGCAGCAACAGCCAGGCGAGCAAACCGAGTTGCATCGTCACATCCAGTTCACTGCCAAACTCACGCACCAGCGCCACGACCAGCAAGGTCAGCAGCGCCGCCAACAAGCAACCGAACACCAACACCTGACTCAGCAACAAACCCATCGGCCGCTGCTTGGCCGCCTGAAAACCCACCGCCGAATTGAGCCCGCCACTGGTGGCGGCGCTGATCAAGTCGGGCAGGGTGCTGAGCAGCGCAAACAACCCGCGCTCACTCGGGCCGAGAATCCGCGCCAGCAGCACGTTGCGCAGCAAACGCAGGGCGATCATCGCCAGTTTGGTGCCCATGCTCAGCGCCAGATGTTTGAGGTAGGTGCCTCGGCTCATGGCCGCGCCCCGCGAAAAATCCGCCACGACAACAATTCCGGATTGCGCGCGGTGCGCTGACTGACGCCGAAACGCGGCAGGTTCAACGGCTCGCCTTCGCCGCGATAAATGCCGGTGCCGGTGCCGAGCGCGAACGGATAATCGTGATTGGCGATCTGCTCGCGCACGCGTTCATCGTTGTCGCCGTTGGGGTAGCAATACACCGGCAGTGGCCGGTTGCAGCCGTTGTACAAAGCATCGCGGCTGCGGCTGATTTCTTCGTTCAGGCGCTGATCATCAAGGCCGGTGAGGATCGCATGACTGGCGCCGTGCGGGCCAAAACGCACCAGTCCCGAAGCTTCCAGCGCGCGGACTTGATGCCAGTCCAGCGCTTGCGGTTGCGATTCCGTTGGGCATTCGTCGGTGAGTTTTTCCAGCTCTCGCGGGTCAAGCGATTTCAATCCTTGCAGGTAGTGCAGCAACGCCAGGCTGCGGCGGTCGACATCGATGTCATCGAGCATCACCGGCAAGGGGTGATGCATCATTTGCAAGCACTCGATCAAATGCATCCGCGCCTTTTCGCCGTGGCTGCCCCACAGGGTTTCGCCGAGGCTTTCCCACCAGAAACGCTGACGGCTGCCAATGAAATCGGTGGAGAGGAAAATGCTCGCCGGTACCTGGTGTTTTTGCAGGAGCGGGAAGGCGTTGACCGCGTTGTCGCGCCAGCCATCATCAAAGGTCAGCGCGACGCGTGGGCGCTCGGCGCGCAGCGAATTGGGCTGAAGAATTTCCATCAGCGGCACGCAATCGAAATGTTTGCGCAGCCAAACCAGCAAATGCTCGAACGCTTTCGGCCCGACGCACAGTTCATTGCGGTGCGGCAGATTCGCCGCGCGGTCGTTGGCCAGCACCCGGTGCAGCATCAGAATCACCCCGGCGCCGTGCAACTGGTTGCGGCCCATCGACGAGTTGAGATAGAGCCAGCCACTGGTGCGTTTTAGCAGTTGTTTGATCGCCATGGCTTCAGTCCTTTTAACGGTTCTGTTCGGGATTCCACTGGGCATACCGCTGACCGCGCAGGAACTGCCACAGGCCGAGACTCATCCCGGCGAGGGTGACCAGCAGAAACGCAGCGAGGCGGAAGGGTTTTGGCAAACGGTGTTGCGAATCCAGCAGCCCGGCAATCGCGATGGTGTAGCCGATCAGTTGCGCGATCAGGGCGAGGCGGTAGAAACCGTGTTCTTGCCACAGCCAGAAGTTGCTCAGCAGCAGCGGCAGCAACAGGATCGGCGCCAGTCGGCGGATCAGTTTGTGGCTGATCAATGCGATCGAGTACAGGCCATATTTCAGCGGATTGAGCAGCTCGCGACGTTGCGCGAGGCTTTGCAAACCGCCGACGGTGACGCGCTGACGGCGCCGGAATTGTTTGTCTGCTTCATCGACACCGTGGTCGATCACTTGCGCTTCCGGCACATAGACGATGCGTTTGTGCGCCACCGGTGCGCAGGTGCTGATAAAGAAATCGTCGTTAACCTCGGCCGGCACGTTCTGGAACAACTCGCGGCGCAGGGCGAGCAGGGCGCCGTCGGCGGAGACCATGCAACCGGTGCGGTTCTCGACCCGGCGCAACCAGCCTTCGTAATGCCGATAGAGACTGTCGCCGACGCTCAAGCCGCCGCCGGTGACCGGGATGACCATGTGCCCGGCGCAGCCGCCGACCTGCGGATCACTCAGCGGCGCGAGCAGATAACCGAGGGTTTCCCGTGACCATTGGTTATCGGCATCGGTGAACACCAGAACGTCGCCAGTGCTCAGGGCTACGCCAGCGTTCAGCGTCGCGGCTTTGCCCTGGCGCGGCAGGTCGAGGACGGTGATGCGCGGGTCAACGACTTTGTGCGCGCAAGCCACGGTGTCATCGGTCGAACCGTCGCTGGCCAGAATGATTTGCAGGGTTGCGGGCTGATAATCCTGCGCCAGCAACGTGCGCAACTTATGCTCGATATGCCGTGCTTCGTTGTGCGCGGCGATCACAATACTGACGTTCAGCGGCGGTGCCGGGGTGTGGCGCCAGGCCGGGAAGAGCGGCGCGACCAGCGTCAGCAGCAGCGGGTAGCCGACGTAGGCGTAGACCGGCAGCAACAGGCACATCCAGAAAATGAATTCAGCCACGGGCAGGCCTCCTGGCGTTCCAATGACACAGACTCAAAATAAACGCGGCGCCGGCCAGGTGCAGACGCACCCAGTGCAGGCCCCACAATTGCAGGGTCAGAGCTATATCGTGGTGTTTGGCGCTCTGGCGCAGACTGAGTACTAAACCCGGCAGGCTGGTGATCGCCACCATGATCGCCGCGTGATGCGGGAAGCCATCAAGCAGCGCCGAAATCGCCAGAAAATCCAGCAACCATACGAACAGCGATAGCATCGGAAAACGCAGCAAGCGCAGGCTGAAACCGTGGGTACGCAGCAGTTGCAGATGACTGCCCTGACGCCACAATTCCTTGCCCATCCACTCGCGCCAATTCATCTCGTAACCCCAGTGCAAGGCGACGCTGTTGTTGATCGAGAGCAGGCGCGCGCCCTGTTCATGCAAGCGCAACGTGAATTCCTTGTCTTCACCGGTGCGCAGGGTTTCGTTGAAACCACCGACTTTGTCGAACCAGCGCCGGCGCATCAACAGGTTTGCGCTGGGCAGCCAGTCGACGGCGTGCGAAGTCTGGGATGACACGCGCAAGGTGCGCCGCTGCCACGCGGTGGCGTACCACGGCGCCTCGGCGGGGGTGTGCAGATCCAGCGCAAAGACATCGGCCTGGCCGCTAGCTTCCAATTCGAACAGCGGCTTCAACCAGTCTTCCGGCATTTCAATATCGGCATCGATAAACGCCAGCCACTCACCGGTAGCAATGGCGGTGCCGCGATTGCGCAACGCGCCGATCAACAAGCCCGGCAAGACCAATACCGTCGCGCCAAACTGGCGGGCGATGTGCGGGCCTTCATCGGTGGAGCCGTTATCGACCACGATCAGTTCGCAATCGATATTGGCGGCGAACGCAGCTTTCTGCGCGGCGAGCAAGGTGCGGCCAATGTGCCGGGCTTCGTTGAACATCGGAATGACGATGCTGATCCGGCTCATGCTCTGGCCTCCGGGGTCAGCGGTGCTTGCTCGGCTTTCAGACGCAGGACACTGGTCAGCGCGAGCATGATCCACACGTATTTCTGGTTCGGCGCGCTGAGGAACATCAGGAACAGCGTCAGCGACAGAAAACTCACACCGAGATGGGTCATCAGATCCGCCTGATACGCATCGCGGCGCAGCATCCACGCCGCCCGTGCGCGAATCAGGTTGTACAGACCGAGGGCAAGCATGCCGACAAACAACAGCCCGGCAGGCACCCCGAGTTCACTGAAAATCTCCAGATAGGTGTTGTGTGCGCGACGGTACAAGTCGCCGATTTTGCGATTGGCGGAAAAGGCCTTGGCGTAACCGGTGGTCGCGTAATGCAGCGGGAAGGTGCCGGGGCCGGAGCCGAGCAGCGGGTTCTCGCGGATCATCTGGCTGCCAACGACGATGTACGAAGCGCGGCGGCCGAGGGATTCGTCCTGCGCCTTGGAACCGGCGCTGAGAATACTCAAGGACTGGATGCGCGCCATGTAGCCGGCCGGCATCGCGTAGATCGCCAGCGGAATCACAATGGCCGCGCCGAGCATGGCAAAACCCAAGTGCCGTGGACGAATGTGGGTCAGTTGCGAACGGTAATGCCAGCAGCCGATCAACAAGCTCAGCGCCAACACCACCAGCCCGGAGCGCGATTCGGTTTTGGTCATGCCGCCCAGCAACAGCAGGCAGCAACCGCCCCAGAACAACCGGTGCAGGGTATTCGGGCTACGTATCACCAGCAGCAAACCCATCGGCACCGCGAAGGCAATCAGCATGGCGAAAGCGTTAGGGTCTTCGAGCAGGCCCGCCGCGCGGCCCTGATCCTGGAATTTGGCCGAGAACATCGCCATCGCGCAGGTGGTGCTGACGGCGAGGGTGACGAGGCGGGCGAACAGGTCGAGATTAAGGTCGCGACCGATCAACAGGGTAATGACAAACAGAATCAGACCGACGCTCAATTCGCGCAGATGCCCTAGTGACATGCCTAGATCATCGGTGTTGAGCATGCTCAAAAAGTACAGAACCATGAACCAGATCAGGTAGCGCCAGATATTGCTGCGCAGGCGCTCCGAAGGAATCTGGTGCAGCGCCAGTTGCAGCATCAAAATCACCGCCAGCCCGGCACCGAGCAATTTACTCCCGGAAAACGAACTGTCCTTGAAGAAACCCTCGAACGGCACCAGTGCAGCGATACCGAGCAGGCCCCAGGTCGGCTTGCGGTACAGCACCGCAAAACCGACCAGGCCGAGCACCACTCCCGGCGCCAGAAACGGATAAGGGCTGGCCAGCAAAGCGATGCAGACCAGACCGAGCAAACTGACGATCGAGAGTGGGAAAATCATGCGCGTGCCTCCCGTGCCGTGCGGATGTACAGCTGCGACCAGCGTTCGGCCAGGGCCTTGAGGTCGTAGCGATCCTGTTGCGTGCGTTTTGCGTTATCGCGCAGTTGCCGGGCCAGTTTCGGCTCGCTCAGCAAGGTGTCGAGCTGACGGCTGAGGTCGGCGCAATCGGCCGGTGTCGCGAGTAAACCGTTGTGCCGGTGTTCCAGCACGTCGGGAATCCCGCCGACAGCGAACGCCACCACCGGCACCCCGGCCTGCATGGCTTCGAGCAAAATCATCGGGGTGCCCTCGGTGCGCGAACTGATCACCAGCGCATCGAGTTGCTGCCACCACGGTTGCATCGCCGTCTGATAACCCGGCAAACGAATGCGTTGCTGCAACCCGGCGTTGTCGATCCGCGCCTGCAACGCCTCGCGCTCCGGGCCGTCGCCGAGCATCACTGCGTCCAGTTGCGGATGCTGGTGACACAGCGGAATCAGCGCGTCGAGAAACAGATCCGGGCCTTTCTCGCTGCTCAACCGGCCAACGTAACCGGCCAGCCAGCGTTGCCGATCGGCATCGGGAATCATGGCCGCAGCCGCCGGCAAACCGTTGGGAATGACTTGCAATTTATCCGCGCGCACACTGGCCTCACGGTGCAGCGTGGCGATGCTTTCCGCCACGCAGACCACCCGATCCACCGACGCCGTGCGGCACAGTTGCAGACTCAACCAGGTGTAAAACTTCTGCTTGCGGCTGCGCGGTGTGAAACCGTGTTGGGTGATGACCAACGGCAGGCGCAACAGCGTTGCGCCAACCCAACCGAACAACAGCCCTTTGAAATTGTGCGTATTGAGCAACGGTTTTTCAGCGCGACGCTGACGCAAGTGCTGCAGCAATTCCGCTAGTCCGGCACAACCGCGACAGTCCACCCCAGCCTCGCGAAAGCGCGCGATCAATTCTGCTGGCGCGTCGAGGAACAGCACCTGATGCTGCCCCGGCGTCGCCAGACAATGATCCAGCAACATGCGCTCGGCCCCATAGAAACCGCCGCTGCTGAGCAAATGAATGATCGGCAGCGCGGTATTCGGGGCGGATGCGCTGCTCAATTGCGCACCCAGTGCAGGAAGCTTGGCACGGTCCAGTTCTTGTGCGGATTGCTCGGCAGCACGTTCTGGTCGTTGATCACCAACAGCACCGGAATGCCCAGCTCGTGGCTGATTTGTGCCGGGTGTTTGAAGCGGTGATCGAAGAACTCACGCACGTAGACGAAGGCAATCGCCAACAGCAACCCGGTGAGCATGCCGAACGGAATGATCAGGCCCGGTTTCGGGAACGCCGCTTCGGTCGGTTCGAACGGCGGGCTGAGCACCCGGGCGTTGGACAGGTCGTCGCTGAGCGAACGGGTGGTGCTGCTTTCGGCGAACCGCTGGGCGTAGGTTGAAAACGCGGCGTGCAGCGCATCGATCTCGGTGTCCATCTGCCGCAGCTTGCTCTGAGTCTGCTGCAACTCGTGGATGCGGTTCTTGAACTGGGCGATGCGCGCAGTTTTCTGATCGATCACCTGCTTGACCACCGCCAGATCGTTGGTGCGTTCCTGAATGCGATTGCTCACCACTTTGAGGAACTGGCTACGGGTGCGGGCGATTTGCTCGCGGGTCAGCAACATCGGCTCGCTGCCAGGCTGGAACACCGCCAGATCATTCATGTAGCGGCTGACCTGAGTGGTCAGTTGCTCGCCCATCTGTTTGATCTCCCGATCCTCGAACGCCACGTTGTCGACGGTGGTGGTGAAGGTGTAAGGGAAGGTGTAGTCGTTGAGCTTGTTAGTGCTCGCGGCCGCCAGTGCGGTTTTCAGGTATTCGAGCCAGCGCTGGCTCTGCAGCAGGCGATCCTGATACAGGTTCAGCGCCTGCTCTTCGGTGTTGATCGCGTTGAGGCGGAAGGTGATTTCTTCCTTCGGATCCGACGCGCCGACGCTTTCCAGCAAGGCCTGACGGTTACCTTCCAGGCCATCGAGACGCACTTGGTAGAGCTGCTTTTTCGACTCATAAAACGACTGCGGCAAGTCGATCGATTGCAGCGCCTGACGGCTGACCAGATAGTTCTGCAAGAGGGCGGCGACAAACGTTGTGCCCTGGTGCGGATCGGGGAAGCTGTAGATGATCGAGATCACGTTGGAGCCCGGCAGCGTCTCGATTTTCAGGCTGTCGATGGCTTGCTGGGTCAGGGCGTCGAGCGCGGTGTCACGCACCGGATCGGTCTCCAGCCCGAGCATGTTGCGCACCGGGTTGATCACGTACTGGCGCAGTGGCGAACTGACGTAGCGCTTGAATGGATCGGCCACCAGTTTGCTGAACATGCCCGGCGAAGGCGTGTATTCGCCTTTGTCGCGCAGTTCGCTGATGGTCTGACGGATCAGCGCCGGCGAACGGAGGATATTGCTCTCGGTTTCCATGTCCGCCAGCGACGGCGGAATGAACGTGGCGTTGTCCACGGTGAGTGACGTGGTGGCGTCACCCTGGGAGAGTTTTTTCGACTGCACGATCACCTGCGCGGTGATATCGAAGCTCTGTTTGAGCAACAGCGGCAGAAGCAGGGCGATCACTGCAAAGATCAGGAAGACCCGTTTCACCAGTTGCTTGTTGGCGAAAAAGATCCTGAAGAACTCGTGCAGGTAGTTTTCCTTTGGATTCATGTCGGTCACCTGAGAGTTAGTTGCTGTCACTGTCTTTGTTGTCGACGCGGTAGCCGAAGCTGAACCCGACGCCCTGGAACAGCACCACGTCGGCCAGTTGCCGGGCGAGTTCGCCGGCGCTAGCCAGTTTGGTTTTCGGCACGTAGAGCATGTCGTCCGGTTGCAGGTAGGCGATTTGCGGCGCCTCGCCCGACAGGGCCTTCTCGACGTCGTAACGCACGGCCTGCACCTGATTGCCGTTGCGGCGCATGATCACCACCGAATCAAGGCGTGCCTTGACGTTGGTGCCACGAGCCAGGGTCAGCGCTTCAAGCACCGAGACCGGCCGGCGGATCGGGTAGGAACCCGGTTGGCCGACTTCGCCGAGCACATAGATTTCGTTGCCGGCGGTGGACTTCAGCAGCACGTCCACGGTCATCCGGCCCGGCAGTTGCGCGTACTTCTTGTTGAGGAAGGTTTCCAGTTGATTGACGGTCATGCCTTGCAGCGGCACAGCGCCGATTTCCGGGAAACTCGCGTAGCCGTCAGTGCCGACGGTGATCTCGCGGCTCATGCCGGTGGCCGGATGGTTCAGCGCGCTTTTCAGATTCTGCTCATTGGTCAGCGGGCTGATGATCTGCACGGTCAACTGATTGCGGTTGGGCTGAAACAGTTGTTTGCGCTGATAGGCACGCTGGATTTCTTCGCGAGCCTGATCACTGGTCAGCCCGGCGATTTTCACCGAAGTGTTGGCGCCCGGCAGTTCGATGCTGCCATCCGGCAGCACCAGTTGATTGCCGTTGAGCTGGCTGGCGGCGGTGAAGTTCAGGCCGATCTGGTCACCCGACTGCACGCGGTAAGCGTCCGAGCCGCTGGTGCTGATATGGAAGATCACGTCGAGCACATCCTGCGGGCGCAGGGTTTGCTCGATCTTCGGCATATCCGTCGCTTGGGCGTTGGCCGGCGCGGCAGTGAGGATATTCACCGGCATGTTTTGCGTCTCAGAATTGCTGGAGCAGCCCGCAAGCGGCAGCAACAGCAGGACAAGCATTTTGGCGTTCATGGCGTCATCCTTCGCGGTTGCTTACAGGTTTTTGTAAAGCCATTTGGGCATGTAGTACTTGCGCCGGTTGAACACGCTGCCGACCACTTTCGCGCCAGCCTGCGTCAGGCGTTGCACGGCGGCCTGAGCGACTTCCCAGCGGGTGTCTTCAGCGCGCACCACGAACACCACGCCATCGACCTGAGTGCTGATCACCAGGGTGTCGGCGGCGGAATACACCGCGTCGCCGTCGATCACGACGAAGCGATACTGGCTGCCCAGTTGATCAAGCAACGGGCTCAGACGCTCGGCGGTCAGGTGCTCCATGGTGCGGATCGGCCGGCCATTCGGCAGTACGTGGAACGGCAGGCTTGAGACCTGCACCACGCAGTCCTGCAACAGTGGCGGGTTGTCCGGGTTGAACAGCAAGTCACGCAGGCCGCGCTCTTTGCTCAGGTTCAACTGCTGCGTCAGATTGCTCGCCGACTGGCTGGCGTCGACCAGCAGCACTTGGCCGCTGCTCATTTGCGCCAACTGGCTGGCCAGCGCCAACGCACTGGTGGTGGTGCCCGCGCCGGGGTTGGCGGCGGTCAGGAACAGGATCCGCAGATCAAGATCCAGCACGGTCGAGGTCAGGTTCGATTCGCTGGGGTTGGCAATGCTCAGGCTTTTGTTGGTTGAACCGTCCATTAGCTTGCTCCGTGGCCGCTGAATACTTTGAAGGGGGTTTTCAACAGAATCTTCAGATCAAGCAAAAGGCTCTGCTCGGCGATGTAGCTGAGGTCCAACTCAACGCGCTGGTCGAAGTCGATGTTGCTGCGCCCGGAGATCTGCCAGAGGCCGGTCATTCCGGGATAAATCGCCAGACGGGCGAGGTGACTGTCCTTGTGGCGATAGGCGTTGAAAGAGGTCGGTCGCGGGCCGACCAGGCGCATGTCGCCGGTCACTACATTGATCAGGTTGGGCAGTTCATCGAGGCTGGTGCGCCGCAGAAAACCGCCGATACCGGTGATGCGTGGATCCTGATCAATCTTGAAGTCGATGGCGTCGGCACCGTGCTTGTTGAGGTGACGCAGCGACTCTTTCAATTCTTCGGCGTTGGCGACCATGGTGCGGAATTTGTACATGCCGAACTTGCGGCCGCGATAACCGGTGCGTTTCTGCACGAACATCACCGGGCCTTTGCTGGAGTACTTGATGGCCAGCGCGAGCCCGAGCAGCAGCGGCGAAATCAATAGCAGAATGGTCAGCGCGCCGAGGCAGGCAACCACGCGGTTGGTGCGTGACAGCTGCCATGGGCGACCGCCGTCACGGCCAGTGAACCAGCCACGGCCCTGACGGTGAATCGCGGCATCGAGGCGCATTCGCTGCTCCGGATCCATGCGTTTATCACGCTGCAGTTGTTGGATCGGTACACCTTTTTCATGTCCAGTCATAAAGTCCTCCGCTGATGTTCAGCCGCGAGCGGCGCGTGGGCGATAGGCAGTCGGGTAGTAATCGCGAAACCATGCGATGAAGCGTCCAAGTCCTTCGTCCAGCTCTATGCGTGGCTGGAACCCGGTGGCCTGGGCCAGATCGCTGGCGTCGGCACAGGTGTTGAGCACGTCGCCCGGTTGTAGCGGCAGCAGCTCGACAATGGCGTTCTGGCCGAGGTGTTTTTCCATCAGCGCCAGATAGGTTTTCAGCTCGACCGGGTGTTGCCCGCCGATGTTGAACAGCCGCCACGGCGCCATGCTGCTGGCCGGGTCAGGCTGCTCGCGATCCCACAGCGGTTGCGCTTGTGGTGGGCGATCGGTGAGACGGGCAATGCTTTCGATGATGTCGTCGATGTAGGTGAAGTCGCGTTGATGCTCGCCGTAATTGAACAGCTTCAGTGGCTCGCCTTCGCTGATCGCCCGGGCGAACTGGATTGGCGACATGTCTGGCCGGCCCCAAGGGCCGTACACGGTGAAAAAGCGCAGGCCGGTGCAAGGAATGCCAAACAGGTGGCTGTAGCTGTGCGCCATCAGTTCATTGGCTTTTTTGGTGGCGGCGTACAGCGACAGCGGATGATTGACGCCGTCCTTCACGGAATAGGGCGTGTGCTGGTTGGCGCCGTACACCGAACTCGACGAGGCGTAGATCAAATGCTCGACCGGGTGATGCCGGCAGCTCTCCAGAATGTTGAGGAAACCATTGAGGTTGCTGTCCAGATACGCCCGTGGATTTTCCAGCGAATAACGCACCCCGGCCTGCGCCGCGAGGTGAATCACCACCTGCGGGCGTTCACGGACAAACAGCGCGTCGACGGCCGCGGCATCAGCCAGGTCAACCGTCGCGAGCTGGAAATCGCCGACCTGCTCACGCACCCATTGCACGCGGTCGTGCTTGAGTTGCGGGTCGTAGTAGCTGTTGAAATTATCCAGGCCGACCACCGAGTGGCCGTCGCGCATCAGCCGCAACACGCAATGGGCACCAATGAAACCGGCCGCGCCGGTGACCAGCACCTTCATGGCCGTGGTCCTTCGGGCGCGATATGGCGCAGGCCGATGCCGCTGTAGTGCAGGCCGGCGGCGGCGACGTGTTCCGGGTTGTAGAGGTTGCGGCCATCGATGATGACTTTCGAGCGCAGCTTTTCGGCGAGCAATTCGAAATCGACCACGCGGAAGTTTTTCCACTCGGTGCAGATCACCAATGCATCGGCGTCTTCAAGGGTGTCGTCGCGGGTGGCGCACAGGTGCAAATCGTTGCGGTAGCCGTAGATGCGTCGGCATTCGGACATCGCTTCCGGATCGTAGGCCTGCACGCTGGCGCCTTCGGCCCACAGTGCATCCATCAGATAACGGCTCGGGGCTTCGCGCATGTCATCGGTGTTCGGTTTGAACGCCAAACCCCAAATGGCGATGGACTTGCCGGCCAGGCCTTGCGGAAATTGCGCTTTGAGTTTGCTGAACAGGATGTGCCGCTGCAGGTCGTTGACGTCGGTGACGCTGCGCAGCAATTTCAGCGGCATGCCGTTGTGTTCGGCGGTGTGCAGCAGGGCGCGCAGATCCTTGGGAAAGCACGAACCACCGAAGCCGCAGCCCGGATAGATAAAGTGGTAACCGATGCGCGGATCAGAACCGATGCCTTTGCGCACGGCTTCGATATCGGCACCCAGCAGTTCGGTGAGATTGGCCAGCTCGTTCATGAAGCTGATACGCGTGGCGAGCATCGCGTTGGCGGCGTACTTGGTCAGCTCGGCGCTGCGGTTGTCCATGAACATCAATTTTTCGTGGTTGCGGCAGAACGGCGCGTACAACTCGCTCATCTGCTCGCGGGCCGCTTCGTCGCGGGTACCGACGATGATCCGGTCGGGGCGCATGCAATCGGCGAGGGCGCTGCCTTCCTTAAGGAACTCAGGGTTAGAGACCACGCGTACGTTCAGCTCGGATTTGCCGCGACGCTGCAGTTAGCTGTTGGCGGCAGCGAGCACCTGATCCGCCGTGCCGACCGGCACCGTCGATTTGATGATCAGCGTGCGATCAGCCTCCATGAACGAGGCGATTTGCCGGGCGACGTTGAGCACGTGGCTCAGGTCAGCAGAGCCATCCTCATCGGCCGGCGTGCCCACGGCGATGAAGATCAGCTCAGCGTGTTCAACCGCATCACTGGCCTGGGTGCTGAACAATAAGCGCCCGGCCTTAATGTTTTCTTCCAGGGTGCTGGACAAACCCGGTTCACTAATCGGAGGAACTGCTTGTTGCAGTTGCTTGATTTTATTCGGATCAATATCCACGCATAAAACGCGGTGTCCAACATCGGCAAGTGCTGCTGCTTGTATCAGGCCAACATAGCCCGTACCAAATACGCTCACGTCCATATTGGCGTGCCTCGTAAGACGGTGGAAAGAGTTCGAAATGAGACTGTCAAAAGGGGTATAGCGCAGGGTGAGAAAAGCGTGTCAGCAAAATGACATGTTGCACCTGTATAACAGGCCCATTTTTGCGGGCGAATGGCCATCAAGTGCTTGCTATTACTGGATTTGTCCCGTTCTTGACGCTTTTTTCACAGTTCTAATAAAGCGATAAACGGTCGCGGGCCGCGAAATTAGAGGCTTGCAGCAACTGGAGTGTGTCAGATTTGAGTCAACGTTTTTTTGACGCTTTATCGAAAAGTCAGCCATTTCTTGCGCTTTGATGGCCGGGTGCTAGTGTCAGTTTTTGACCGACAAAACCTTGACCCTTTGCCGTTTCGCGTGACCGGAAAAGCCATGTTTCGATACCTGAAAGAACTGCTTTTAATTATTTATCTGCTGCTTTATTGCGAATATTACATTGAGCGGTTAAATGCTATCGGTCTCGGTTTTCCTGTACTTCTTTTTGGCGCGATGTTTTTGGCGCTTACTTTAGCGTTATATCTAACGGCCTATATACGCCAGACACTCATACGACATCTATTCGCATTGGCAATGTTTGCCTCGGCGGTGTTTTTTGATGTCTATACCCGCGTTACCGCGGATTACCTGAACTACAGCAGTTTCGTCTCGCTGGTGTATTCCGGTGGCTTTATTCAGGAGGCGGCGTATCAGTACCGCGATGCGATCCTGCGCGGGGTGCTCAGTGGGCTGTTGTTACTGTTCGGCATCGGCCTCAAACCTCGGCATGCGCTGGTGGTGCCGAACGCCTTGCGCGTGGCCGCGCCGATTTGTGGGGTTTTGCTGCTCAGCGCCGTGCTGTTTTTACGCGCGGGCGAGGGCGCCCGTGGCTTGCCGATCATGTACACGCCGCTGGCCTATCTGAACCTGTTTGCCTATGAGGCGCTGCACAACACCGTCGGCCCGCGTGAACCAGTGACGCTGGCGCGCGCCTCGCAACCGGTCGGCCATGACATCGTGCTGATCATCGACGAAAGCATCTCCGGCAATTACCTCGACATCAACGCGCCGTTCGGCGTGCACAGCAATCTCAAGCAGGCGCACGCTGGCGTCGATATTTTCAATTACGGCTATGCAGCCTCCATCGCCAATTGCAGCGCCGACACCAACGTCACCCTGCGCTACGGCGGCACCCGCGCTGATTACATGCGCATCAACAGCACGCTGCCGTCGATCTGGCAGTACGCGAAAAAGGCCGGGCTGCGCACGGTGTACATCGACGCTCAGCGCACCGCCGGCAATCTGCAGAACCTGATGACCGATACCGAGAAGAAGGACATCGACGAATTTGTGCAATTCGACAAGACCAGCGTGCGCGACCGCGACATGGCGGCAGCGGCGAAGCTGATCGAGCTGCTCAACGACGACAAAGCGGAGCTGGTGGTGATCAACAAGGTCGGCGCGCATTTTCCGGTGCACGACAAATACCCCGATGCATTCATGGCGTACCGCCCGACGTTGCCGCGCGGTCAGTTCACCGAGGTGGCGGATACTGGCGAACGCACCGGTTTTAATGGCCAGCCGGATGATTGGGTGCTGTACCGCAATGCCTACAAGAACACCGTGCTGTGGAACGTCGGCGAGTTTTTTGCGCGGGTGTTTGCGCAGGCCAATCTGAACAATGCGTTGCTGATTTATACGTCTGATCATGGCCAGGATTTGCATGAACGCGGTAATCCGGGGCTCAACACGCATTGCGGTGGCGATCCTGTGGAGGAGGAGGGCTTGGTGCCGTTGGTGGTGATTCAGGGTCGCGATCTGAAGACGCTGGATTGGTCGGCGCAGTTGGCGGAGAACAAGGATCGCTCCAGCCACTACAACATTTTCCCGACCCTGTTGCAGTTGATGGGGTATGACCTGGCAGGGGTTGAGGCGGTGTATGGCAAGCCGCTGAGCGTGGCGACGAGCGATGAGTTCACGTTTAACTACCGGTTTAATGCGCGGTTAGGGGCGAAGCCGGAGTGGAAGCATATTGATTTGGGGAGCATTGTCACGCCGACACAGGCGCCGGCGAGTGTGGCGGCGGGGCAGCCCTCACCCTAACCCTCTCCCGGAGGGAGAGGGGACTGACCGAGGTGATTGTGGGCGCTGCACCGACTTGAAAGACCTAGTCGAACTCAGGCCTTGAACAGCATTCTGAGGTCTGCAGCCTTAAAAGATCGCAGCCTTCGGCAGCTCCTACAGGAGAGCGCATTTCCATGTAGGAGCTGCCGAAGGCTGCGATCTTTTGATTTGGCTTTTCAATCTTGCCAGCGAGCCCGATAAACCCCCGGCGCACACCCCAACCATCTCAAACACGCACGGTTGAAACTCTGCACATCGCTATAACCCAACCGATCCGACACCTCGACCAGCTCCAGCTCTCCGGCCTGCAATAAATCCTCAGCCCGATAGCGCCGATACTCATCCAGCAATTCGGAAAAACTCCAGCCCAACGCCTTCAACCGCCGGGCCGCCGTGCGCTCGATCAAATGCTGCGCCGCACAAAACTGCTTCCAGTCCGCCGCCGCGAGGTCCTCGATCAGGTAATCGCTGAGCTGCTCCAGCAAGGTCGATTCGCTGTTACGCCGCGTTTGCTCCAGCAACTCCACCAGCGTCTGTTCCAGCCCCTGATTGCCCGGCGTCAGCGCCGCGACAAACAGCTGTGGATCCAGCCGAATCGCCAGATAAGCCTGCTCGCCCAGCACCGGCGCCCGAAAGGCGCGCTCATGTTCCTCGCTACTCGCCGAAAGCAGCGTCACGCCGACAACAGGATCACGCCCCAAACCGCTGGCGAGCAATTTGCGCCGCAACATGCTGCACAGGCTGACCAGAATGTAATCGGCAATCGGCGCCGCCGCGCGCAGGCTGCCGGTTTCGACCAGACGTAATTCCACGCGGTCATCCTCACGCACGATCTGCGCGTGGAAATGGCCGTTGAAGAAAGGGAAGAAGCGCACGAAATAAGCGCAGGCACTTTCCAGCGACACCGCGACATCGAACAGATAGGTCAGGCCATTAGTGGCCGTCGAGACAAAGCGCCGTCCCGCCGCCAGACCGATCAGCGGGTCGCCGGTCTGCTCCAGTGCGAACGCCCAGAAGCGCCGCGACAGCACCAGCGGAATGCGCATGAACGGCGTGCGCAAATCGAACAGGCTGCGATGAAATTGCGCTTCGATGGCGTCCTGCGGGATGCCGCGCGCGAGCAGTTCTTCGATGGCCGGCAGCAGGGTCGGCGCGTAAAAGGCGTTGGCGGGCGGCTGATTGATTTTTGTCATGTAGGGCTCACCGCTTGATTCGGGACACTGGTTAGGCTGGCCGACGTTAAGCGATTTGCCGGAGCAAGACCATGCTTGATTTACGCCAGCTCGACCTCAACCTGTTGCTCGCCTTCGACGCGATCTATCAACAGCGCAGCGTCACCCGCGCCGCCGATGTGATGAGCCTGTCGCAACCGGCGATGAGCAACGCGCTGCGGCGCCTGCGTGAATTGTGCGGCGATCCGCTGTTTATCAAGAGTCGCTTGGGCGTGACGCCGACGCTGGTCGCGCATCGGCTGGCGGACTATGTGCGTGCGGCACTTGAGTCTTTGCGCGATGGGTTGCGGATGATCCCGGCGGCGCGGCAGAACAATCCGTTGCTGCGCATCAGTTGCCTGGATTGCCTGCAACCGATGTTGCTGGATGCGCTGCTTGAAGCGCCGCATGCCGATTGGCAAGTGCGCTATTTCCAGCCGCGCCGGCGTGATGCGCTGCAGGAACTGGCCAGTGGCAAGCTGGATATTCTGATCGACATTGATCAGCCGTTGGCCGGGTTGAGCGGCTTGCATAAACGCACGTTGGCGGCGGATCACTATGTGTTTGCTTACGGTGCTGCGTTGAAAGAGCCGCCGTGCACTTTGCAGGCATATTTGCAGCAGCCGCAGATTCAGGTGTCGAGCCGAAGGGACGGCTTGAGTCCGGTGGATTTGCAACTGGGGCTTAAAGGACTGCGCCGTACGATCGCGGTGACCACACAAAGTACCCTGGCAGCGAAGCTGATTGCGGATCGCCAACCGTTTGGCTTGAGTTTGCCAAGTCGGGTCGCCAGCGCATTGGGCATGCAACACGTGCCGCTGCCGCTGGAGGATGCGGTGGAGCTGAAACTGGCGCTGTACATCGAAGCGCGATACCGCTTCGAGCGCAGTCGCGAAGAGGCCATGCATTGTTTGCTCAATGCCCTCGGCGAGCCCCAGCAAATCCCCGCGAAAACCCAGCACTTGTGGGAGCGTGCGGGCTCGCGGTAGTGGGGCAGCCTCCAGTTTTCTTAATGCAAGAATGCGATCAACCTGTGGGAGCGAGCCTGCTCGCGAAAGCGGTATGTCTGGCAGCGCGATGTTGAATGTGCCGGCCTCTTCGCGAGCAGGCTCGCTCCCACATTCGACTGTGTTCTTTCTGCCGGAATGCAATCCCCTGTGGGAGCGCGCCAGCTCGCGCAAGCGGGTTCGCAGGCCCCGCGAGGTTGAATGTG